>JACRBR010000126.1 GCA_016213125.1 Chloroflexota bacterium
GCGCGGCGAGCATGTCGTGGTACTTACAGGCAAACTCAGGTGGCGTATCTCTCACCTTGCGCCTCGCGAAACAGCTCCCCCAGACGATGGCGAACAACGAGCCGACGCACGTACTCCAGGTCGAGTCCCTGATAGTGCAGGAGGTTGTGGACATCCCGCATCTGTTGCTCACTATAGCTCAGACGCGCCCACAGCAACTTCGCGATGATGAGGTCCTCCGGCGCCAGCAATTTGAGCCGGACGCCATCGACGAGGACTTCCCGATGCCGGTCGAAGATGGGCCCCGGGTTCATCCGCGGGTTCCTGACGATGAAGTCGATCTTCGTCTCTTCCGTCATTGCGTTGAAGATCGTTCGGTCCAGCATCGCTTCACGAACCGCGTCCGGATCAACCGTGAAGTCCTCCGACAGAACTTTCTGCAGGTACGCACGGTCTCCCGGGTTAGGGTCGATGATCACGTCGAGATCCCGCGTCATGCGGGGAACGCTGTAGAAACCTGCCGCAACCGAACCCGTGATGAGGTAGTCGACGCCGATCGAGTCGAGCGCCTCCGCCACCTTGACGGCCGCACGTCGCTGCATGTCGCGATCGTCGCTCACTCGACCCCCAACGGTACGGCGTTGCACCCGTACTCACGTCGGCAGCGTATATTGAAGTGACATGGCACCGGAACCCGCCCCCCGCCGCACCTCCAGCCTGCTCGATAGCCCCCTCCTGCGGGGCGGGATCGCCGCGGCTGTCATCGTTGTCGTCGCGGCCGTCCTGCTGGTAGTCCGCGCCGGACGAGGCTCCGGCTCGGACGGCGGCATCACCACGGGTCCAACGCCGGATGCGACGGACTACGGCGCGACCATCTATACGCTCTGCGGTAATGACGTCGCCGAAACAGCCGTCTCCGGCGGCGGGCCGCCCGTTGTGGGACAGCCTCCCCCGGACTTTGCGCTGTGCGACGCCGACGGCTCGTTCGTTACCACCCTCTCCGGCATGAAGGGAAAGGTCGTCTGGCTGAACTTCTGGGCGACGTGGTGCGTGCCCTGCAAGAAGGAGCTGCCGGACATCCAGAAGCTCTACGACGAGAAGAACGCCGAGGGCCTGGAAGTCCTCATCATCAACTACAAGGAATCCCAGGGGAAGGCGCTCGAATTCCTTCCGCAGCTCGACATCAGCCTGCCGCTGGTGATCGACCGTCCCGGTGAGATATACGGCCGCTACCGCCTGACGGGCCTGCCGGACAGCTTCTTCATCGGCCGCGACGGTAACCTGGCGACGCTGTACTACGGCTTCGTGAACGAAGAGATCGCGCGCGAGCGTCTCACCCAGGCCGGCCTGCCGTGATGCAACGAACGCCGTCCGCTGCCCGTGCAACCGCTCGCCGCTAGAGCGTGTCCTTCATAATCTCACCCGCCTTCACGACGAGCGGGATGTTACGCGCGTCGACGAGGACGCCGATGTCGTCGAGCGGATCGCCGGCCACGAGGATCAGGTCGGCTTCCTTGCCCTCCTCGACCGTCCCGATCCGGTCGCTCATGTGGAAGAGCGCCGCGTTGGTGCGCGTGGCACTCACGATCGCCTCCGCTGTGCCGAGATGTCGCGCTTTCTCGACCAGCTCGCTTGCCCGCCGACGCTGCCTCGGCCCGAGCAGATCGGAGCCGGACCCGATCTTCGCCCCGGCGGCCTGCGCGATGGCGATAGCGGTCGCGGTTTCACCTCGCACGCGGTCCAGCTTCTGGCGGCTGAACGCCGGGATCTGGTCGGAGCGCGAGAGGATCTCCAGGATCACCAGCGTCGGAACGACGAACGCACCCTGCGCGGCGATGCGCTTCGCCGTTGCGTCATCCAGGATGCTGCCATGCTCCAGCGACCGGACACCCGCCTCGAGCGCGTTCTGCATCGCCCCGGAGGTGTGGCAGTGCGCCATCACGTAGGTGCCGAACGCTCGCGCCTCCCCGACGGCGGCCCGCATCTCCTCCACCGAGAACTGCAGGCTCTCGATCGGGTCGTTCGGCGACATCACGCCGCCCGACGCCATCAGCTTCACCTGCGTCGCCCCGCGCCGGATCTGTATGCGGGCGGCACGGCGGACTGCGTCGGGGCTGTCGACGATCTCCGTCGCCGCGAGCAGCCCCGGAATCGACTTCGGCGCCTCGTCGGTCCAGCGATGGCGCTGGTCTCCGTGACCGCCCGTAATCGAAAGAAACGAACCCGACGGCAGAACGCGAGGCCCCGCGATCTGACCAGCCTCGACCGCGACGGCGAACGCAGGATCGAGACCGCCGGCGTCGCGCACCGTCGTGAACCCTTCTTCCAGCGCCAGCCGGATGTTCTCCACCACCTTTATCACGTAGCTCACGTGGCTCTCCGGCGGCTCGAACTGCCCCGCCGCTGTGAGGCCGAAGTGGACGTGCGCGTCCGTGAGCCCGGGCATGAGTGTGCGACCCGCGCAGTCGATAACGCGCCCGCCCTCAGGAGCGCCGACGGATCCTGCCGCACCGATCCTCGCGATGCGGCCGTCCTCGACGAGCACGCTCATGTGGCGGCGCGGATCGGCGCCTGTGCAGTCAAACACGGTCGCGTCCTGGAACAGCATGCTCATGGGAGCCCCGCCGCTTGCTCCCGCAGGTACACCAGGTAGTCGAGGTCGCCGGGCGAGCGGCCGTGCTGCGTGAGCGCGACTGCGACCTCGGCACGGTGGTGGATGCCGTGGAAGATGACCTGAAACAGCGTTGGGCCGACGGGCAACTGCCCGTCGAAACCCCAGCGCTTCCACCAGGCCTCGCTTCGCGCCCACTCCTCGTCCGTCAGCCGCGCGCCGTACTCGGCCAGATCCGCGTCGGCCTGCTCGTACAACCGCCGGAGGTCCTCCAGCGTCTCGACGTTCGGCTCGGCGAACTCCCGGCCGGTCCAGTTGCCATGCCAGTACATCTCCGTACCAACGGCGTGGGCCAGCGTCTCGCGGACCTCGGCGAACGCCTGGGACGAGAGTCCGGAGGCTGCGTCGAGGATCTTGCCGTTCGCCCAGTGGTTATAGGCCAGCATCGAGCGGGCATGGTCGGTGATCGCGGACATGCGGAGATTCTGCGTCATCGCGGCGCAGAGCGCTACAAAACGGTCGCCTGCTCCGGATAGGAGTCCCAAAGGCTGGATTGGGACAGGATTTCCTTTGGAAAGGCCGGGGGCAAGGCGTCTTTACCTTTGCATCATTATCGGTTCGCAATACGTACGGCCACCCCGTCGTGTCACGATGACTCGGGAGGCCGACATGAAGTGGCACAAGAACCTCGGCGCGAAACTCACCGTCCTGACGGCGAGCCTCATCGCACTGGTCGGTGGGTGGGCGGTCATCCGCCAGAATCCGCCAGCCACGGATGCGAGCACGACGGCCCCGGTCGAGCCGATCCAGGCGCCCGCCACTACCACGAGAACCACCGTGCGGCCACCGGTACAGGTCACGCGGAAGACCCACACCCGTACGCACGTGTCCTGACATGATCGAGCGTAGTTTCCAGGCCATGGGCGGAACCGTAGAGCTGACCTTGCTCGACGATACCGACGCAGCCGCGGAGCATATCGAAGATCTGTTCCAGGAATACGAGCACCGGCTCAGCAGGTTCCTCCCCTGGGGCGAGCTGGCCGCGCTCCACCGCGCGGCCGGCTCGCCATTTGCGGCCTCTCGCATTCTCTTCGACGCCGTGTCACAGGCCGTCGAGTGGGCCGGCGTCAGCGGAGGCGTCTTCGACCCCACGGTCATCGACGCCCTAGAAGCCAACGGCTACGACCGCACCTTCGAGCGTGTGGCCGGGGGAACCGCGGTCCGTGAGCGGCGACGACCGTTTGCCGCGGCCAGATGGGCGAATATCGCCCTGGATCCGGTGGCCCGCACGATCACGCTCCCTCCGGGCGTACGCATCGACGTGGGAGGCATCGGCAAGGGCTTCACCGTGGATCGGGCCATTCAAGCGCTGGGCGCGGACGCGAACGCGATCGTCAACGCATCAGGCGATCTCTACGCTGCTGGAAACGGGCCCGCAGGCGACGGCTGGTATGTCGGCATCGCCGATCCGCACGACCCGGTCCGCGACTTGGCAATCCTGCGCGTCCGCGATCGTGGCGTCGCCACATCCGGCTCGACCGGCCGAAACTGGGCCCTCGGCGACCACCGGTATCACCACCTGATCGACGCGCGCACGGGCGAGTCAGCGGCGAGCGACCTGCTGACCGCGACGGTCGTCGCCGACACGGCCACTCACGCCGACCTGCTCGCAAAAACGGCATTCCTGCTCGGTTCCGAGGAAGGTCTCCCGTTCGTCGAGCGGTTTGGCGCGGCGTGCCTCGCGGTCACCGGCGACGGCACCGTTCTCATGACCGGCAGGCTGAAGGACTACCTCGCGTGACCCACGAATTCTGGTACATGTCCCGGGCAGCGGGCTTCACCGCATACGGACTGCTGTTCGTCTCGACGGCGCTCGGCATCGTCATCGGCACGCGGCTGATGGGCCGCCTGGCGCGCAACACGACGTACGACATCCACCGGTTCGCGTCGATTCTGGCGCTGGTGTTCACGACCTTCCATGTCTTCATCCTGCTCGGCGACGCCTACTTCCACTACAGCATCTGGCAACTGCTTGTGCCGTTCCTCTCCCCGTACAGGGGGTGGCAGACGGCGGCCGGTGTGTTCGGCCTGTACCTGCTCATCATCGTTGTCGCCAGCTTCTGGATCCGCCGCTTCATCGGGTACCGGGCGTGGCGCGGGCTGCACTTCGCCGCGTTCGCCCTGTTCGGTCTGGCCACGCTGCATGGCGTTACCGCCGGTACCGACACATCAGCCGCGTGGGGGCGCGCTGTGTACCTGGGAGCAGGCGGGGTTACGCTGGCGCTGATCGCATACCGCATCCAGTACCACATGCCAGAAACGCAGGCCGCCAGGACGGTGCGCGCCTTCGCCGGAATGGCGACGGCCGTGGCTGCCGCCTGGTTCTTCTTCGGCGCGGGTTTGTTCACGCCGTCCGGGGACTCCCCTGTCGCGCAGGTCAGCCAGGCAGCATCGGCGCCTGCCGGGTCGCATGCCATCCTCACCACCTTCGGCGGGCAGTTCACGGGCCGGTACTCGGAGAGTAGCGGCGGCAACACCGCGCGTCTCGTACTCGACGCCTCGACCTCGGGCGACCTGCCCGTGACGGTGCATATCGAACTCCTGCAACTGGTCTCCCGAGGAGACGACGATGGAGATCACGAGGAGGAGGAGCACGAGGAGCACGAGCGCGACGACGAGGACGAGGACGAGCACGAGCACGAGGGGGACGAGGAGGAGGAGCACGAAGGCGAGCGTCGCACCACCATCGCCCGGAACGTCGCACAGCTTCTTGACCCCGCATCGGGCGAGCTCCTCTGCGACGGGGTCCTGACCGCGCTGGACCAGGGATACCTCGAGATGTCCTGCAACGGCCGGGGCCCCTACGATGGCATCGTCATCTCCATTTCGAGTGACGCCCAGGTCAACGACGATGGCACGCTCTCCGGCACCCTCAACGGGACGATGGTCCCACAGGGCTGATTCCGGGTCTGACTTCCGTGTACGCCGCAACGGCGGATAGAATCAGTCACTCACGACGAGAGCGGCAGGGAGCCCCTCTTGGATTCGCTGCATCACGCGCCCTCCACGAACGCCACCCTCGAGGCCGCACCATGACCGCGGGCCAGCTGACCATCCGACCACTCGATCCGGACCGCGACGCCCCCTCGTTGAAGTCGTTCCTGGTCGAACGTGACCGCACGCGTTTGGACCATTGCGTTGCCGCGATCAAGGACGGCGACTGCTTCGTGTTCGTCGCCGACGAAGGCAACGGCGCGATCGGCTGGGTCGTTGTCCACACTAACTTCCGTGAGGATCAGGATTGGTCGCCGCCCGACGAGGACACGCGGGCGTTCCAGAGCAGCAACAACGCCTACGTCGAGAACATCGAGGTAACCGCGCGAGCACGGAGCAACGGCGTCGGCCGGAGACTCATGGCCGCGGCGCAGGATGAAGCCCGCAAGCGCAGCAAGAAGACTCTGTGGCTCCACACCGCCGAGAACAACTCCCTGGCCCACGCGCTGTTCGATCGCGAGGGCTGGGTCCACGAACGCAGCGTGTATCCGCCCTGGAAGCCGGCATCGCGGACACGGATCTACAAGAAGGTGCTCTGACATGCGAACAAGATTTCTTCGGGTACTGGCCGTCGTGGCCGTCGTGCAGTTCGTGATCACGCGCCAGGCCGCCGGCCGCGCGATCGAGGAAGGGCGCGCCGAGCGGCTGTGGATGCTGTACCCGCTGAACGTCGTGCTGAACGCCGCCGCCTGGACGCTGATGCTCTCCGCGGGCGCCGGGGCGCTTCGGTTGCTGCGGCGCGGCCCGTGAGCCATCGCGCCACCATCCGCCATGTCGATGCCTTCACCTCGACGCCGCTCGAAGGCAATCCGGCGGCGGTCGTCGATGGGGAGGGCATCGACAGTGCCACGATGCAGCGCATTGCGCTGAACCAGCACCTTTCCGAGACGGTTTTCCTTCTTCCTGCGGAATCACCTGACAACCATGCCCGGCTGCGCATTTTCACACCGGGGGCGGAACTGCCGTTCGCCGGACATCCCACCATCGCGGCGTCTCATATTCTCATCACCGAAGCTCGTGTTTCGCTGGGCGAAGGCGAAGCGCTGCGGTTGGAAACCGGCGCTGGCCTGATACCGGTTGACGTAGCCGGAGACCCGCCGGTCTACACCATGACCCAAGCGCCGCCGGAGTTCCGCCCGTACAACGTCCCTCTGGACGAGATCGCCGCATGGGTAGGCCTGGCCGCGGGCGAGATCGTCCGCGCGGAGGAGGTCTCCACCGGGCTGGGCTGGACGCTCGCGCAGGTGGCATCCCTGGAAGTGATGATGCGAGTCGTGCCGGACATGCAGGCGCTCTCACGCGTGCAACACGGCATGGCGCTCTTCTGCCTGGGTGCGAGCGAGCCGGACGTGCAGGTGCACGCCAGAGCGTGGGTGCTCGGGGCGGGCGTGTTCGAGGATCCAGTAACCGGCAGCGCCAACGGCTGTATCGCCGCCTTCATCGCAAAGCACGGGCTGATGGAGCCTCGCGACGGACAGATCTCCTACGTCGCCGAGCAGGGCGCCGAGATAGGGCAGCCAGGCCGCGTGTACGCCCGCGCGACCGGCGTCCCCGACGACATCCGCGCACACGTCGGCGGTCACGCCGTGACCGTCCTGCGCGGGGAACTGCTGCTGTGATCGCGGCGATCCTTCTCGCGGCCGACGAGTTGATGCTCGACGGAGCGCCCGCAGCGCTTTCGCCATGGCAAGATCGCGAGACACTTATCGAGTGGCAGATCGCCGAGCTACAGAAGGCAGGCGCCGACGTGATCGAGGTTGTGCTCGGGGCGCACAC
>JACRBR010000127.1 GCA_016213125.1 Chloroflexota bacterium
ATCCAGCGTCCCGTTGGGCGTCACGACCTTCACGTAGTAGGTGGTGCCGGTGGCCAAATTTGCGGCGGCCTTCACGGTCACCCGCAGGGTCGCGGTGGGCGACCAATCAGTCGCGTTCTCCAGCGTCTCGTACCAGCAGGGAGCCGTGCAGCTCGAATCGGTGCCGTATGGGATGCGCTGGAAGTCGCCCGTGGGGCCGAAGAAGACGTCGATGCGGTCCAGCGGCGCGATCTTCGACGCGCCGACGTTCTTCACCCACACGCTCGCATCAGGACTCCCGTCTTGTCCGGTCGCGTGGACGATCTCGATCTGGCTCGCGATGCGGTCCTGCACGGCGCTTGAAGATGCCAGCAGAGAGCCCGTCGTCTTGCTGACAGCAGGAAGCACCGCGTTCGTCACGGCCACAATGGCCACGATCGCGGCGATCGTCAGAAGAACGGTCGTGATTGCCTTATCGATGACGCCACTCCTTCAGCGTCCCCGCGTGAGACGTTCCTTGCCTAGTAGATAAGCCGCGGCCCCAGATCCGAGTGCTCGCCCTGCAGCAGGGCGTCCAGCTGGCGCAGCAGGACCGTCACCTCCATCGGGGAGGCCGGCTGTTCCGGCGCGTCGATGTCCAGCTCCGAGACGCGGGCCAGCGCCTGTCGCGCGTCCGGTGCCAGGTAGCCGGAAACCTCGCACAGGTCCAGCAGGATCGCCAGGCGCTGCGGCCCGATCCGGCGAATCGCGTCTTCGGACCACGCGGCAAGGTTCGCCACGGTCAGCAGGCTCCATCGCGCGGCGTGCTGCGGTGGTTGGGGCCGGGTCGGCCGGGTGTGCTGAGGAGAAGCCACCTGCTGCTCCGGCTCCAAATGGCGTTCCACTTCGTGGATATCGTGCGGGGCCGCGTTGTGCGGGGCCGCAGATTGCGGCAGCGGTGCCGCATGGGGCTGCGCGGTAGGGTGGGCAGCCGGCGGAGGCTCCTCGCGCCGGGGCATGATGATCTCGACGCGCGCGGGCTCCTCCACGACGGCCGGCACAATTTGGACCGCGCGCGGCCGGCTGGACTGATCCTCGAAGGGGCTGTCCTGCGTGAGAATGGCGCTGCGAATCTCGGTGAGGACCTGCTTGACCTCGCCCTTGATGATCCGCATCTCGTCTTCGAGAGCGGCGACTTTGCTATTGAGAGCTGCACTGCTCTCCACGGCACTCCCCTGCCTTTCCCTCCGGCCGCCAGGCTTCGGCGACCGGGGCGCCCATGTTCGGACGCGGTTCTAGTTCAAGTTGATGACCGTATCCGAAATCGCGCCTGGCAGCGTCCGCTGGATCACCATGACCGCGCCCGATGCAGGCTGAATCTGTAGTGTGAACGTATCGTTCTCGTTGATATCGACGCCTGCGATGGCATCGACGTTCGTCGCCGTGATCTCGAAGAGCTCACCCGGCTCCAGGAGGTTGTCGGCATCTCCGGCGATCACGCTCGTTGTGTATGTCAGGCTGTCTACTTCCACTGCGTCGTCGCGATAGGAGACGATCGACTTGTTGTTCGTGGCAGCGGGATCCCAGTTCACCGAGGATCCCCCCGCCGCCAGCGTCACATCGAACGAGATCGCGGTGAGCTCAGTGCCGTTTGATGTGCCGATAACGCTCCCGGACAGCTCCATGCTTCCACGTGTCTTGGCCAGACCGGCCAGGACCGTTTCCTTGCTGCGCTCTGAGCTGAAGAGGCCGGTGCTCAGCACGACGAACGCGAACACCGAGGCGACAACCACAAATGCGATGAGGATGATCGCGGTCTCAAGGCCTGTGATGCCCCGCTGATCCCTCAGGAGCCGCCGCACGTCCTTGCGCCGATCCATCTCCAGCCTCCATGCCTTCGGAGAGATGGCCCGAGGCATCCATGCCTCGGGACCTCGAAGTCCTGTCGTTCTGCTAGTTGAGGTTGACGATGGTCTCCGCGATCGAAGGCGGCATCGTCCGCTCAATCACCATGTACGAGCCGGACGGCGGCTGCACCTGGAGGGTGAACTTGTCGTTCTCGTTGATTTCGGTCTGAGCCGCGAGACCCGTCAGGGCGATCTCGAACAGCTCACCTGGTTCGAGCAGCTTGTCGGCGTCGCCCGAGATGACCGTCGTCACGTACGTCAGGTCATCGATCTCGAGCGAGTCGTCGATGTACGAGACGATCGTCTGGTTCACGGTCGCGGTCTCATCCCAGTTGACGGACGAGCCGCCGGCGGCCAGCGTTACGTCGAACCGCAGCTCTGTGACTTCCGTGCCGTCGGACGTGGCGGACACAGCGCCCGTCAGCTCCATGCTGCCCCGCGTCTTGTTCAGACCTGCGTACACCGTCTCCTTGCTCCGCTCGGAACTGAAGAGACCGGTGCTCAGCACGACGAACGCGAACACGGCCGCGACCACCACGAACGCGATCAGGATGATCGCCGTCTCGAGGCCGGTGATGCCGTGCTGTTCGCCGAGCCGGCGAATGAAGTTCTTGATTCGAGTCATTCGTGAAGCCTCCTGTACTTGGTGGAAATGGCAATGCTCCTGATTCGGAGCCCTCCCCCGAACTGTGTTGCTCGCGTTGCCACCTCCTTAGACGATGCCCATCCGGCATCTCGGATCGCCTTCGGGCCGCCCGGGGCATGCCCGATGCAGGCCCTCTACGTTCCGAACGGTCGCTTTGTGTAAAGGTTCGTGATATGTCTGTGACGGGTGTATGGGGATAACGCTTAATTTGTAATGGGTGCGGACACCCGGCGAACGCACTACGCCGCTTCGGTGGACGACACCTCTGTGGCCTTCGCTGACACGCTTTCGAAAGGCTGCGCTTCGCCCCCCGTTGCAACATCAGCCCGGACATCGCCAACCGCGAACTGAACGGCCACCTCTGTCGTGTCCTCTGAGTGCTCAAGGCGGAAGTCGCCGCCGTACGCTTCCACTGCCAGCGCGGCGGCATCGAAGACCGAAGCATCGAGGCCCGCGCCGGCGCCGCGCCCCTTCACCGCGAGCCACAGCGCAGACGTCGACCGATGGAGGCTCACCGTGCAGGCCTCGAGGCCGATGTCGGCAAACTGCTGCAGTGCTTCCAGGACCAGGCGGTACATCACGATCCGGCGGGGCATCCCAATCGCCCGTTCGCTATCTTCGTCGACGCTATCGACATCCGCCGCGGCATCGACCTCTACATCCAGCACGTCGGCCACGTCCTTGCGCAGCGCGCGGAGCGCCGCCGGCAGGCCCAGCCGCACCAGGTCCGGATACAGCTCCTGGCCCAGCGCCCGCAGCTCATGCTCGTTCAGGTCATCCAGCTCATGCTCTGCGCGCTCCAGCATGACCCGCATCAGGTCCGGGCTCCCACTCTGCAGCTGGATAGCCTCATCCACCCGCGACGACGCTACCAGTAGTCGGGCCTGCACGGACTCGCGGAGCCGGGCGGCCAACCTCGCGTTCCGCGCCTCGTACGCGGCGATCAGCGTCCTCGCATCGATGTTGGGCGGCGGCGGGCCCTCTGGCGCCACAGGCTCAGGTTCCGTATCTGCGTATTCCTCGAGAACGGCCTCGCTCTCCTCGACCTGCACATCCTCGACCTGCTCGCGAGCATCAGGGCGGCGAGCCAGCAGTCGAAGGACCACAAGTCCGACAAGCGAGAGCAACGTGGCGGCGGCGGCGGCCGTGAGCCACACCGTGCTCGAAGCGCCTGCGCTGGCCAGGACGCGTTGTGCTGGGAGACACGAGGCGACCGTCCATTCGTGGTCGATCTGCGTTCCCGGCGCGATCGCCTCAAGTCCACAGATCGAGTCGACCCCGCCCACGTGGCCCCGAATCGTGCCGCCGGCGAAGTCGCGCCCTTTCCATGGCTGCCCCATGACATCGCGAGAGACACCCGCGGCGAGCTGACCGTCACGGTTGATGAGGATGTTCTGCCCGCCGTCAACGGTCGCCGAAAGCGTCGGCCGCCAGAGGCTGTTGGGATCCGCGCGGGCGACGAGCACCCCCCACTTCTCCCCCGACACATCGACGAGGATCGATGCATAATCGACGTGCGCCCTCCCGTCGGGATCGAGCACGATGTCGGAGTTCGCGTTTCCTTGGTTCGCCCGGACCGCAGCAAACGCCTGGCCGATGGTCGCATCCAACAGCGAGACATCGGTCGCTGATACGACCCGCCCGTCCAGTCCGACGACGGCCAGGCCTGAGAACCGGTTCGTATTCAGCTCCAACAGCCGCCGGAGCGCGGCCGTGCGCACGTCGGATGGTGTGCCCAGGCTGCGGACCTGCGTGTCTTCCGCGTCCCGCAGCAACTGGATGTACCCCGCGAACGCATCTCCCGTCGCCAGCAGGCCGCTGTGATCCGCAAACGAACCGGCCTCCCCGGCCGCCCGGTCTTGCTCTTGACCGCCGTACGCGCGGTTCGCCGCCACGCTGACAATTGCCGCCACCGCTGCTGCGACAAGCACCATCGCCATGGCCGCAACCACCAGTGGAGGACCGCCGTGCGAACGTGCGCGCCGGAACACATCACCGGCCCCGGCCGGCGGGTGGATACGCAGTCGAAACAGCCGGGATGGGCTGAGCGCCCTGAGCAATCGCATATCTAGAGATGAATTCTCGCCGCCGGAGGGGGCACTCCGTCACTCGCAAAGCCCCTTATTCCCGCTCCTCGCCTTCGGGTACTGCCCTAGGCAAACGCCCGCATTCTCCCGAGGGACGCCCCTATCGAGCTCCGAGAAGTGCCCTTCCTGTGACATGACGAGGGTGTACACCCCTATGCAAACCCGGTCCGACGCCGACAACATAGGCGTGACCCGGCCCGCACCGGGGACGGCGCCGTGCGCGGTTCGCACAATGAGGCGCCGCCGGCAATGCCGCCAGAACGGCGTGAACACGGAGGGTTTGTACGTGTCTGCCCCCGGAGCCCGGCGTATGACCGTCATCAACGGCGCGGACGAGCGCCGCGTCATCTCCACGGGCAGCGTGGAGATCGACAAGAAGATGGGCGGTGGCATCCCGGAGGGCTCACTGATCCTCATCGAGGGTCAGTCCAACGCCGGCAAGAGCGTTGTCACGCAGCAGTTGCTGAACGGCGCCTTGAACAGCGGGTTCCGCTGCGTGCTCTACACGACGGAGAACACGTCCCAGAGCCTGTTCCGCCAGATGGCCAGCCTGGACCTCGACGTCACGGACTTCTTCCTGCTTGGCGCGCTGAACGTCTATCGCGCGCCGGCCGCGATGGACCCGCAAATGGCCACGACGATCTTCGACGAGATCCTGAATCACCTTGCGGACCTCGAGGGCCGGTTCGACGTCGTCTTCGTCGACTCCCTGACGTCGTTCGTCTCGCAGGTCCCGGAGCAGGCTACGCTGTCGTTCCTCACGCGAGTCAAGGAGTTCTGCGACCGCCGCATGACGATCTTCTTCACCATACACTCGTACGCGTTTGAGGAGTCGATGTTTATCCGGATGCGCTCTCTGTGCGATGCCCACCTGCGGCTGCGCGTCCAGGAAGTGGGTGACCAGCTGATGAAGGTGCTGGAGGTCGCGAAGGTACGCGGCGCCGAGAAGAGCACCGGCAACATCGTGAACTTCGATGTGGAACCCGGCCTTGGCATGCGCATCATCCCCGTGTCGAGCGCGAAGGCATAACACGCATGGCGCAGCCAGCGGCGGTTCACGGCAACGAGGCACAGTGCCCCATCCACAATCTCCTCTCCCCGGAGCTGCGGGATCACGCCGACAACTCACCGCACCTGATGAACTACCTCCACCACGCACCGCTGGCAGAGCACGGCATGCCCGACTTCTTTGCCGAGGCCAGCCGCAAGCTGGGAGACATCAAGGATCCGAACCTCATCTACCCCGTTGGCAACGGCATCTACGTTCACATCTACCCGGACCACGCCGAAGCCCGGAACTTCTACGTCGCCATCGAACCGGGCGGCGAACGTACCACAGAACTGCTTGAAGAGGTGGAGGTCCGCCTCCTGGACTTTGTCGAGTTGCTCGCCGACGCCGAAACTCCGGAGGCCAAGACCGAGGTGCTGCTCAAGGCCATCGACGACTGTTGCGACATCGTCGAACGTGCGACGGCTGCGGCGCCATCGATGCCCGCCGTGAAAGACGGCGAGGCGGGCTTCCTGAAGTTGCCGTTCCTCTCGAAGGGCTCGGATTCCAGTCGGATTCGGGTCACGCAGCCCGAAGCCGACAGCCTGAAGTACCGCATCATTCGCGACAAGATCGGCATGGGCGTGCTGGAGCCGCTGATCTCGGACGACTGGATCGAGGACATCAGCTGCAGCGGCATCGGGCCTGTGTACATCGAGCACAAGATTTTCGGCGGCTTGAAGAGCAACATTGAATTCCACGACCACGAGGAGATCGACGACTTCGTGTTGAAGCTTGCCGAGAAGATCAAGAAGCCGGTGACCTTCCGGAACCCCATCATCGACGCCACGCTGCCGGACGGCTCGCGTATCAACATCGTGTACGGCGGCGACGTTTCGAAGAACGGGTCGAACTTCACCATCCG
>JACRBR010000129.1 GCA_016213125.1 Chloroflexota bacterium
CGGCGAGGACCTGCGCCTGGGTGCCGGAGCCCGAGTTGGTCAACACCTTGCCGACGAAGATCTGGGCGCCGAAGCCGATACCGTAGCGCTGAATTGGACCGGCAGGCGCCTGCGGCCCACACGCCGTGCCCGTGGTGTGCGCTGATGGCGATCGGCTCGCCCAGCCCCAGCTCGAAGAAAGCGACGGCCGAATCTTCGCGCTCTCGGTTCTCCACCTTGTTGGCCAGCAGCAGGACTGGCTTGTGCGTCCGCCGCAGCAGGTCTGCCACCTCGTACTCGGCCGCCGTGATGCCCGTGATGGTGTCGACCACGAACAGGATCATCTCGGCTTCGTCCAGCGCCTGCTCCACCTGCTGCCGGATGAGCGGGGTGTACGTGCCGGGCACATCAGGCTCGAGCCCGCCCGTATCGACGACCGTGAAGTCGCGCCCGCGCCAGTGGGCGTCGCCGTAAATGCGGTCGCGCGTGGTGCCCGGCAGATCCTCGACGAGCGCGGGGCGGCCGCCGACGATGCGGTTGAACAGCGCCGACTTACCGACGTTGGGCCGGCCGACGATGGCCACGATGGGCAGGGGCGTGGTAGTTGTTTTCACGGGCGCGGCGTCAGGGCGATACCGAGCTCGCCCGGCTCTACGCGTACGACGGCCGTCCCGGTGGGGGGCGTGATGAGCATCGGCAGCACGTACAATCCCTCTTCCAACCCCTGCGCGTCGACGATGACGGTGATTGATTCGGCGGTAACGGCCTGCAACGCCGGAAGGTCGCCCGCCAGCGTGACCAGGACGGACTGCGCCGGCGTCACCACCAGCCCGTCGCCGGCGTTGCGGACCTGCGGCACAACTAGGAACGACACCTCGCCTCGCGCCGGGGTGATGGTGATGGTCACCAGCACCAGGTTCGTGCCCAGCACGCCGGTGTCACGTGGAAGGGACAGCTCTACCTGCTGGACGACGGTGTTGCGCGCATCGCTGATCGAGATCTCGCTGGTGGAGATGCCGGCGACCGCGTCGATCGAGTTCAGCACGGGGAGAGAGCCGGTGACCGTCACCACCGCCCTGTCGACGGCGATCCCGGTGACATTGTACCCGGCGGCGGGCACTCCGCTGATCTTCGGGGCCACGGTGAACTGCTGGCTGAACTCGCTCTGCGCGATCTGCACGGCGACGCGCGCCGTCGAAGGGTTGATCCCGACGCGGCTGATCTCGCCGCCCCTGGTATCGCGCGGACTGAGCACGACGCGGTCCTCGGCGAAGTCGGCCGAGCGGCCGGTGACGCCGACCTCGGCGATCGCCACATCGACCAGCTCGACGAGGCTCTCCGGGCCGCTCACGGTCGCCGTCGGTGGCTCCACGGTCTGGTCGCCGGCGGCGAAGCCTGGCTGGGGCGATCCCACCAGCGCGGCGCGCACGGGCACCTCTTTCGTGCGCAGATCCTCCAGCGTGACCTCGATCTGCTCGGGGGTGGTGCGGACGACGCGCACGTCGCTCTTCTTCGAGACGACGCTGACGGACACGGGATGCTTGCCGCGCTCGAACCCGCCGAGGTTCGCCTCGGCCTCGAAGTCGGCGGGGCGGAGGCCGCTGAGGTCGTTCTCGGGCCCTTCGATCTCGATGCGCACGGTGTTCGCGGAAGAGTTGGCGACGGCGAGGCCGTTCGGCGCGTTCACGAAGCTGATCTCGACGGCGCTGTTGAAGGTCTGGCGATCCGTGGGGTTCTCGGCGTCGGTGACGAACAGCCACAGGCTGAGCGCGAGCGCAGCAGACAGGATCACCAGGCTGATGTTGCCGGCGATCGAGGTCATGAGGCCCCGCGCGAAGAACCACGCCGCGTGTGGCAGGTGGCGCAGCCACTCCATCAGCCGCCCCCGTTCCGGCGGCCCGCCAGCAGCCGCTCGAGCGCTGCGCGAAGGCCGTCGTCATCGAGGCGGCCGTGGATCTGGCCTTCGGCGGCGACGGAGATCCGCCCCGTCTCCTCGGACACGACGATGGAGATCGCGTCGGTGCGTTCGGTGATGCCGAGGGCGGCGCGGTGACGGGTGCCCAGCTCACCAGGGAATGCGTTCTCCGAAAGCGGCAGCGTGACGCCGGCGGCGACGACGCGGTCGTCGCGCACGACCAGTGCGCCGTCGTGCAGGGGCGAGTTGGGATAGAAGATGCTCTCGATGAGGTCGGGCGAGGCCAGCGCGTCGATGGGGATGCCTGTCTCGATGTAGTCCTGCAGCCCCGTTTCCCGCTCGACGACGATGAGCGCGCCGATGCGCTTCTTCGCCATGTCGATCGCGGCGGCGTTCACGGCTTCGATCGTCTCGTGGCTGCTGGCGCTGGCGCCGAACGCGCGGGCGCCTGTGCGGCCCAGCCGTTCGAGCGCGCGCCGTAGCTCGGGCTGGAAGATGATCGGGAGGGCGATCAAGAGACCGGTAAATGAGTTGCGGATGAGGAACTCCAGCACTGGCAGCGAGAACGCCTGCACCAGGATCACGGCCGCAATGAGGAGGATGAAGGCGCCCCGGATGACCGCCATGGCCGTCGTGCCGCGCAGCAGCAGGAGGATCCAGAAGAAGATGAGCGAGATGATCGCCACCTCGAAGGCGGCGGCGCCATCGAACTGCTCGAAGTTGTCCTTAAGGAAGTTACCCAGGTCGCTCATGATCGCGACCTACAGGGCATGATCGCTGGCCGTCAGTGCGAGGATGGCTTTTTGGGCGTGGAGGCGGTTCTCCGCCTGGTCGAACACCACCGACTGTGGGCCTTCGATGACGTCGTCCATGACTTCCTCGCCGCGGTGGGCGGGCAGGTCGTGCATGAAGATCGCCGTGGGCTTGGCCAGCGCCATCATGCCGGCAGTGATGGCAAACCCGGCGAACGCCTCCTTTCGTTGGGCGTAGCTGTCCTCCTGCCCCATGCTCGCCCACACGTCGGTGTACACGACGTCGGCGTCGCGCACGGCTTCGGCCGGCGTGTCGTAGAAGTCCGCGCGGCCGCCGTTGCGCTCCGCGCTTTCCGAGATGAGGCGGCGGGTGCCCTCGGGCAGGCTGTAGCCGGCGGGCGAGGCCATCGCGAAACTCATGCCGGCCAGCGCCGCGCCTTCCGCCAGCGACTGCGCGACGTTGAAGCCGTCTCCGACGAAGGCCAGCCGCACGCCGCGCAGCGTATCGAAGCGCTCGCGCACGGTTAGCAGGTCGGCCAGGGCCTGGCAGGGATGCTCCTCGTCCGAGAGTGCGTTGATCACCGGGATGTTCGCGTGGCGCGCCAGGTCGAGCAGGGTGCCGTGGGAGTACGTGCGCGCGGCGATGACGTCCACGTAGCGGCTGAGCACGCGCGCCACATCGGCCACGGGCTCCCGCTGGCCGAGGCCGACTTCCGACTGGTTGAGGTAGATGGCATGACCGCCCAGCTCCTGCATCGCCACATCGAAGCTGACGCGCGTGCGAAGCGACGGCTTCTCGAACAGGAGGGCCAGCGTCTTGTTGCGCAACAATTCGTGGCCGCCGCCGTCCCGCTTCAGGCTCAGCGCCGTGCGCAGGATCAGCTCCACCTCATCGGGCGTCAGTTCGGAAATGGAGAGCAGATCGCGGCCGCGCACGAGAATCCCCCTGTATGGAGAGCGGGCTTCCGGTTAAGTGGGCCGCGGCAGCGCCCGCCCGCAACGTGGAACAACGGCCTTGAGTATAACGGTCGATGCTTCCTCCAGGTTGACATTCCGGCCCGCGAAATCGGACATTCGCCATCCGGGCGCGGCCGGCGGTGGGCATCACTCGTTGTGATATGATCCACGGGCGAAGGAACCGACGCTGACCCGCATGGAAACGACACCCGCCAAACCCTCGAGGCTGGCCCTCATCTTCCCCGGACAGGGGTCGCAGCACACCGGCATGGGCCGGCGGGTGGCAGAGGCTTCGACACGCGCCCGCGACGTCTTCGCCGAGGCCAGCGAGATCCTCAAGATCGACGTCACGAAGATCGTGATGGACGGCTCGGAGAAGGAGCTGGCGCGGACCACGACCACGCAGCCGGCCATCCTCGCTGTCAGCTGGGCATACCTCACCTACCTCCGCGAGAAGGCGGAGGGGTTCGGGCGGCAGCTCCGCCCTTCACACGGATCGGGGCACAGTTTCGGACAGTTCTCCGCCGCCGCCGCTGCCGACTCAATCTCCTACGCCGACGCGCTCCGGCTCGTCCGCGAGCGCGGCCGCATCATGACGAAGTGGTCGAAGCGGCGCCCGGGCGGGATGGCCAGCGTTATTGGCCCGTCCGACGACGACGTCCGCGGCGTCCTTCAGCAGATCTCACCTGACGGCGACGTCGGCGTGGCAGCGGTGAACGCGCCGGGCCAGACCGTCATCTCCGGCACCCTCGCAGCTCTCAGCCGCGCCATCGAGGCCATGAAGGAGCGCGGGCGCGTGGTGCAGCTCCCGATCTCGGTCCCCGGCCACTTCCCCAAGATGGCGGAAGCGCGTGAGGAGCTGCGCGAGCGTATCGAAGCCATCGATTTCCGCGACCCGAAGTTCCCGCTTGTGTCCAGCCTGACAGGCCGCGTTCTCACCACAGCGGACGAAGTCCGGCAGGAGCTGGCCGACCAGATGACTGGCGCCATCAACTGGATGCGCGCGTTCCTGGAGATGCGAAAGGCGGGGGCTTCTTCGTTCCTTGAGGTCGGCCCCGGCCACGTGCTGGGCAACCTGACCAGGCGCCTGGACCGCGACGCGAAGATGATCGACATCTTCGACGACAGCCAGTGGGTGGACCTGGCGCCGATGCTTCCACTTCTCGATGTGAAGGTCGTCGAGGCGCGCGCCGATGCTGCGTCGGCGCCGGTGCCCACAACCGAACGACACGCAAAGGCCCGACGTGGCTAGGCCCGAGACACTCCCCAACCGCCGCGTCGTGGTCACAGGGATGGGCACCGTGTGCCCTCTCGGCAACAATTGGCGCGATTCCTGGCAGGCGATGGTCGATGGGCGCAGCGGCATCGCGCGGCTGACCCAGTTCGACGTGTCGCCGTTTGAGGTGCAGATCGGCGGCGAAGTTCGCAACTTCTGCCCCGAGGAAGTCATCCCCACGAAAGAGCTGCGGCGCATGGACGAGAACGGCCAGTATGCCGTGGTCGCGTCGCTGGAGGCGCTCACGGATTCCGGGCTCGTCATCGATGAGGCGAATCGCGACGACGTCGGCGTCATCATGGGGTCCGCCGGCGGCGGGTACGGCACGCTGCTGCGCGGATACGAGACGTTCCAGAAGGGCGGGTATCGCCGCGTCAATCCGTTCATGCTCAGCAACATGCTGCCCGACGCCGCCTCCGGCCACGTCGCCATCGCCACCGGCGCATCCGGGCCCAACTTCTGTATCGCCTCCGCCTGCTCCACAGGCACGGGCGCGATCGGTGAAGCCTGGGAGACGATCCGGCGGGGCGATGCCGAGGCCATCATCGCGGGCGGCACGGACAATCCGCTGCTGCCGGTGCTGCTCGCCTCCTTCCACGCCCTGCGCGCGCTGGCAAACGACAACGAGCACCCGGAGCGCGCCTGCAAGCCGTTCGACAAGCGCCGCGACGGCTTCGTCGTCGGCCAGGGCGCCGCCGCCCTCGTGCTGGAGTCGCTCGGGAACGCGAAGGCCCGCGGCGCGGAGATCTATGCCGAGGTTGTCGGCTATGCCACCACCAACGACGCCCACGACATGGTCGCTTCCCTGGAGAGCGGGAGGGGCTCCGCCGTGTGCATGTCCCGCGCCATCAAGAAGGCGGGCATCGACCCGTCCGAGGTCAACTACATCAACCCGCATGGCACCGGGACGCCTCTGAACGACCGCGCGGAGACCGCCGCGATTCACACCGTGTTCGGCGATCACGCGAAGAAGCTGGCGGTCAGCTCCACGAAGTCGATCCACGGGCACCTGATGGGCGGCGCGGGCGCGCTCGAGGCGATCGCCTGCATCTGCGCTATCCGCAGCGGTATCATTCCGCCGACTCTAAACTACGAGGTGCCTGACCCCGAATGCGACCTCGACTACGTGCCAAACGAGGCCCGGCGTTCGGAGGTGATAGTCGCACTGTCGAACTCCGTGGGACTGGGTGGCCACAACGCCAGCGTGATCTTCCGGCGCTTCGAAGACTGACGACAAAGGCGGGCGCGCCGCCGGACAAGGAACAGCGAATGGCCGCCGACCCGATTCTCGAAAAGACCCTCGAGTTGCCGTTGGATTACACGCTGACCTTCCGCGCGACGCCGCGCACCATCAAGCGCACAATCATCCGGCTGCTGCCCTGGGCAGTCGTAGCGATGCTCCCGGCGGGTAAGGCGCCGACGCGCATCGCCACGGCTGTGGCGTCTCGCCTGTCGCCGCTGGTGCGCCAGAGCCTTCGCTAGCAGGGCCTCGCGCATCAGGCGCCCGGGTGCTGGGAGAAGTAGGCGCGCACCGCATCGACATCGGTCTTGATGGCGGCGGTCAGCGCATCCAGGTCATCGAACTTCATTTCGTCACGTAGCCGGTGCAGCATCTCGATGCGGATCTCGCGCCCGTAGAGGTCGCCCTCAAGGTCCAGCACGTACGTCTCAACGCTGGCCCGCGCCTGGTCGAAGGTTGGCTTGATGCCGACGTTTGTCGCCCCCATGTACGACCGGCCACCGGTGTGCGCGCGTGTGACGTACACGCCGAACGCCGGCATCACCCGGTCGGGCGTTATGGCCATGTTGGCCGTGGGGAAGCCCAGGACGCGCCCTCGTTCGGCGCCGCGAATGACCGGACCGCGCAGCGAGAACGGCCGTCCCAGCAGCGCCTCCGCCACCTCCATCTCCCCGGCGCCGATCGCGCGGCGGATGGCCGTCGCGCTCACACGGCCGCCGTCGGCGTCCAGCGGCTCGTCCAGGACCTCCAGCTCAAACCCGAGCTCCTCCGCAATTTCGGCCACGCGGACGGGCGTGCCTTCGCGTCCGCGGCCGAACGCGTTGTCCGGGCCCATCAGCAGGTAGCGCATGTCCAGCGCGCTGTGCAGCATCGCGACGAAGTCGTACGCGGAAAGCTCCGCCACCTCGGACGTAAAGGTGAGTGGCGCCACGAACCCGACGCCCGTCGCCTGCAGCAGCTCCACCCGCTCTTCGAGGCTGGTGATGTAGGCGACGCGGATCTCCGGCCGCAGCACCTGCACCGGCGAGGGGTGCAGCGTGACGATACCGCTCGTCAGGCCCCGCGCAGCCGCGCGTGTCTTCAGCCCGTCGATCAGGTGACGGTGCCCGAGATGCACGCCGTCGAAGACGCCCAGAGTGACGGCGCTCGGATGTCCGGGCGCGTGCCAGGCCAGCTCGTCGCGCGAAAGCTGCATGTACATAGCGTACAGGCGCAGGCTGCGGATTGCAGCGCGGTGCGGCTGCAGTTGACGCCTCCGCGAGCGTTAAGCGAGCGGGGTGGTAGAATGGCTCGGCCCTGACTCACGAACACGGAGTTCCATGTGGATAACGAGTACCACCTCGACCGGGAGGCCATTCTCCGCACGGTCCGCACCGCGGACGTCGTGGCGTTCCGCTTCGTCACCGTGCCCATGCGCCTGCTGGTGGACTACCGCTTCACCGAGAAGGACGCGCCGATGGTGAAGGTGGTGCCGAAGGTGGACAGCGCCGAGGAGCGGTTCAAGAGCCTGAAGATGCTGCGACCCCGCTTCAAGCTCCCGCAGAAAATAAGCGCCATCTGGTGGCCCCGCCACATCGCCACGCTGCGCGAGACAGGCATCTGGGATGCGATGGTCGACCGCATCGTCGAGAGCGGCTTCCAGGCGATGTCCACGCGGTGCGACGAGGTGTTCGAAGAGCTCCGGCGCATGGAGCGCATGGAGGTCGTGAACGCGATCGGCGGCGAGGGCTACCGCACCCTCTGGCCCGCGCAGCGACGCTAGCGCCGTGGACCGCGCGCAGTTCATCGCGCTTGTGCGCCAGGCGCTGCGCGACGTCCCCTCGCCCTTCAAGGAACACCTGAAGCTCGTCGATATCGTGGTCAAGCGGCGCCCAGCCGCCGACGACCTCGATGCCGCCGACCTGGCTCCCGACGAGTCGATGTACGGCTTCTACCGTGGCATCCCGCTCACCGAGCGCGACGGCGGCTACAACCTCGTCGCCCCGGACGTGATCGACATCTACCAGGAGCCGCTGGAGGAGGACTTTCCGGACGAGGCGGAGCTCATCGAGGAGATCCGCGCCACCGTCTTGCACGAACTGGCGCACTTCTTCGGCATCGACGACGACCGCCTGGAAGAGCTCGGCCTCGACTGAGCCTGCGCTGGCATCCCGGATGTCAGGGACACATGCCGAAGTGCAGCACCAGGAAGAGCTGGTCGCCGGAGTTCAGCACGCCGTCCTTGTTCATGTCGTAGTTCGTCTGTTTGGGCGGTGGTGGTGACCGCAAGATCTCTTGCAGGAGCATTAACTGATCCCCTGAGTTCACCGCGTTGTCACCGTTCAGCGACGCGACCTCGCGGGCGTCGCCGCACGCGTCGCCGTCGGTGTTGGATGACCCGAGCGCGCCGAAGTAGAACCGATACTCCACGCCATCCTTCAGGCCATCGCCATCCGTGTCGTTCGAGGAGTCGTTCGGGTCGTCCTGATCCGGCACGCCGTCCGAATCCGCGTCGGGGAGGACGATGAGCGGTGGAACGCCGCCGGCGTCCGCCGGGTTCGAGCCGAGGCTGCACTCAACGCCGTCCAAGAACCGGTCGCCGTCCGTATCGCTTGCCGTCGGGTCCGTGAGCGCGGGGCAAAGGCCCGGCCCGCCGTTCAACTCGTCGCTGTCCGACCGCCCGTCGTTGTCATCGTCGAAATCACACACGTCGCCCACGTTGTCGGAGTTCAGACGAGTTCCGTCGTCCGGATGAGGCGCGAGGTTGTCGATGAAGTTGCGATCGTTGTTCTCCTGGCCCGGGTTGTAGTCGAACGGACAGTTGTCAACGTACCCCAGCCAGCCGTCACCATCCGTGTCCTGGCCGGAGAATCCGGTCGGCGTCGCCGTCGGTGTATTACTCGACGCGGGCGTGGGTGTGCCCGTCGGCGAGTTCGTAGGCGTATACGTGGGGCCGCCCGTCGCCGTGGGCGTGGGCGTATCCGTTGGCGTCGACGTGATCGTGGGTGTCGGAGATGGTGTATCCGGCGGTGGGATGGCGCCAGGCTCGTACACCTCCGCTGTCTGCGATCCCGCGCCCGGCTGGCCTCCCGCCGTAAGCGCACGCCCGTCATCCAGCGTCACAAGGACGTGCCCGTAGCGCCCGTGGTTCATCAATGCGACCGTGGACCACGCGTTGACCGCCGGGTTGTACAGCGCCGCGCTCGTAAGCGGGCCGGTGAGGAACTGGTTGTTGCCGCCGGCGACGAGCACGAGCCCGTTTGAGAGCAGCGTGGCCTGGTGCGAGTCCCGTGCCTGCCACAGCGTGCCAGCGGCGGACCAGGCGTTGCTTGCCGGATCGTAGACCTCCGCCGTGTTCATCGGCAGGAAGTTGCCCCCGCGACCAGCCGCGACGAGCACGCGGCCGTCTGCAAGCCGGGTCGCGCTCGCAAGCGCGCGGGCTTGGGCCATCGACGCCGCCGGAGACCAGGTGTTCGAGCCCGGATCGTACAGTTCCGCCGTTGCCACAAACGATGAGCCGCTGCCGCCTCCCGCAACCAGCACGCGGCCATCCAGCAGCAGCGTCGCCGTGTGGGCAGCTCGCGGCGCGCCCATGCTACCCGCGGGGGTCCACGTATCGGTCAAGTAGTCGTAGGTCTCGGCAGTTGCACTCGCCGCCTGTCCGCCCGCGGCCAGGGCGGTGCCACTCGCGAGCAGCGTGAGCGAGGGCGTATAGCGCCCGGCTTCCATGGGGGCGCTTGTCGACCATGTGTTGCTCGCAGGATCATACTGTTCGGTTGTAGAGATGCCACCCACGCCAAACGACTCGCCGCCTGCGATCAACACGTGGCCGTTGGGTAGCAGGACGGCGCGATGGTTGTGCCGAGGCTGATTGAGCGTGCCCGTGGCCGTCCAGGTGTTCGATGTGGGGTCGTACACCTCCGCGGTTGCCAGCGAGAGGCCGGTGGCTCCGGTGCCTCCCGCGACCAGCACGCGTCCGTCGGCCAGCACGGTGGCGGTCGCCTGGTACCGCTGGCCTGACATGCCCGCGGCTAGTGTCCACGTGTCGGGCCCGGTCGCGCGAGCCGCGTCCCTGGATAGGAGCGCAAAGCCGGAGACGACGATCGCGATCGCAAGGCCAAGTGGAATCAATCGCCGCATACGAATCCTCACAGCGCCAAACGGCGTTGTACCCCATCTTCGGCCCGGAGGCCTTCCGTTGTCAATCGCACGCCCACCCGCTTGGGAATACGAACCCATGCCCGAATGCCTCGTTCGCGAGCATCTCCTGTTTGACCGGCACAGACTCGTCGGGTAGAGTCGAACCGTCCTCAATTTCCTTCATATCCCGCGCTTGGCGGACGACAGAACCCTACATGCCCGAACTCGGCCGGACACTATCACAGGCGAGGGTCTCGCGCGGCCTCACGCTCGAGGACTGCGAGCGGGACACCCGCATCTCCAGGCGCTACCTCGATGCGCTGGAGCGCGAGGACTGGAAGGTGTTTCCGGCGCCCGTCTACAGCCGGGCCTTCCTCCGGACCTACTCGCAGTACCTTGGCCTGAACGCGGCAGAGTTGATGCGTCTGTTCCAGTCCCAGACGGAAGAGCCCATTATCCGGCCGCTGCCGGAGGTGCCCGGCCCCGCGTCGACCGCGAGCATGAACGTCGTGCTGGCGGGCGTCGTCGTGGTGCTGCTGTTGTTCGCCGGCGCCTTCCTGTTCTTCTCCCGCGGCAGCGGCGACGACGGAGCGACCGTCACGAACAACCCCGTGCCCACCATCACCACCGAGGGCCAGGGCGGCGGCGTCCAGCAACCCGGCGTCGGCAAGCCCATCCCCGAGATCAAGAAGGGCGAGGTGCCTGACCTCACCGGCGTCCGCGCCGACGACGCCATCATGGCGCTGGAGCAGGCCGGCCTGAACTACGTCATCGTCGAGACGGAGGACGCCAGCGGCACGGCCGGCGTCGTCTCCTCGCAGGATCCGGCGGGCGGCACCAAGGGCGGCAGCAAGACCTCCGTCACGCTGGTCGTCCCGCGAGGCTGACACGCCGTCCGCTACCCTGAACCGTGCGCTACCACATCGTCACCCTGGGCTGCGCGAAGAACGTCGCGGATACGGAGCGGATCGCCCGCGTCCTGGGCGAAGGCTCCCATCACGAGGTTTCCGAACCCGGGTCGGCCGATATGGTCATCGTCAACACCTGCGGCTTCATCGATGCCTCGAAGGAGGAGTCGGTGAACACCATCTTGGAGCTTGCCGCCGCCAAGAGTGACGGCCAGCAGCTCGTCGTCGCGGGCTGCCTGACCGCGCTTCATGGGGCCGAGCTGCAGGCCGAGATCCCCCAGATCGACGCCGTCTTCGGCGCGGAGGACTGGGCCGGCATCGGTTCCTACGTGCAGACGTTGGAGCCTGTCCGCCTGGAAGAGCCGCCGCTCGACATCCCGGAGCCGGCGCGCACGCCACGGCCCAGCGCGTACCTCAAGATCTCCGACGGCTGCAACGCCCCCTGCACCTTCTGCATCATCCCGAAGATGAAGGGCAAACTGCACAGCACGCCCGCCGACGCCCTCGTCGCCGAAGCTCGGCTGCTCGCCGCCGGTGGCGTGCGCGAGATCGTGCTCGTAGCGCAGGACAGCACCGACTACGGTCGCGACCTGGGCCTGCGCGACGCGCTGCCTGAACTGCTGGAGCGGCTCTCAGACGCCGTGCCCGAAGTGCCCTGGCTCCGCATCATGTACGCGTACCCCGGGCACGTGACCGCGCGCCTTGCGCAGACGATGGCCAGGCTCCCGAACGTCACGCCGTACATCGATATACCGCTGCAGCACGCCGCCGAAAGCGTCCTGCGCCGGATGAAGCGCCCCAGCAACAAGCGCATGGTGCGCGACATGCTGGACACGCTCCGCCAGGCGATGCCCGACATCTCCATCCGCACGACGTTCATCGTTGGGTACCCCGGCGAGACCGATGACGAGTTCGAGGAGCTGCTGGGTTTCGTGCGCGAGATGGCATTCGATCACGTCGGCTGCTTCACATTCTCCCCCCAGTCGGAATCTCCGGCCGCTCACGAGCCGAATCCGGTGCTCGAGCGCGTGAAGAAGCGGCGGCAACGGCAGCTCATGGAGGTCGCGCAGCAAGTTTCGATCATCAAGAATCGCGCCATGGTAGGCCGCGAGATCGACGTCCTCGTCGAATCGATGAGCGCCGGTCCCATGGAGGGCATCGGAACGGACTTCGTGGTCGGCCGTTCGTATCGCGACGCACCCGAGGTCGACGGCCTGGTGCTCCTTCGCGGCACGCATGCTCCTGGGGACTTCGTGCGCTCCCGCGTGACGCAATCACTGGCCTACGACCTCGTTGCGGAACCCGTCGGTTAGCCGCCGATCAGGACTCTTCCACTCCGCCTAAAGTCCTAGCATCCCGCGGACCGTGCGCCCGACGCGCCGCCGCGTGCCACGCCGCTATAGTCGGCGTATCGGAACGGAGACATTCAAAACACAGGAGGACCATCATGATCTGCTTCGTCTGTGCCCTGAAGGACGCCCGGGAACCAGCAGGGGGAACGTGCCGCCACTCCGGGTCCTCGTTGTGCGAGCGCCACCTCGAGGAACTGGAGGACAGCCGCCGGTGCACGCACGCCTTTCTCGCCGTGTGAGCGAGGCCGGAGCTATTCCTCGTCGAAGGCGATGATGTCCGTCTCGACGTCGATCACCTCGGCGTCGAGGCGCGTCTCGCGCGCGTAGTCGACGATTTCGTTGAGCACTTCCTCGCAGTGGCGATGCGAGTTGGAGACGCAGGCGATGCCGATCGTCGCGAGCTGCCATACCTCGTTGTCGCCGACCTCCGCGACCGCCACCTGGAACTTGTTGCGAATGCGCTGCGAGAGACTGCGGACCACCTGCCGCTTGTCCTTCAGCGAGCCGCTCTCCGGGATGCGCAGGCGGAAGCGCAGCAGGCCGGCGTTCAGATGACGGCCTCTTCTTCGTCCTCGATGCCTTCGTCCTCTTCGAGTAGCGGCGGCAGGTCATCCGGCCGCTCCAGTCCGAAGTACTCAAGGAACCGCACGGTCGTGCTGAAGAGCACCGGCCGGCCGACGACGGGTGCGCGCCCCACCTCCTCGATGAGTCCGCGCGCCATCAGCGTCCGGATCGGCCCGTCGCAGTCGACCCCGCGCACTGACTCGATGCCGGCGCGGGTGATGGGCTGGCGATAGGCGATGATCGCAAGCGTCTCAATGGATGCGTTGGTGAGGGGTGGATGCTCCAGCCCCAGGAAGCGCTCGACGTAAGCCGCGGTGTGGCCCGCGGAGACCAGCTGCACCAAGTCACCGGTGCGCTGCACGCGTACGCCTCGGTCGCGGCACTGCTCGGCAAGCTCGTCCAGCGCCTTCTCGACCTCAGCCTTTGGCGTCGCGATGGCCCGGGCCAGCGCCTGCACTTCCAGCGGCGCGTCCGCGACGAACAGGATGGCCTCTACGACGCCCGTCAGGTGCTCGGCCGGCGGTGGTTCGATGAGCCTGGCGGCCTTGCGCTTCCTCAGATGTGTCGGTGCCTGCGCTTCGTCGGTCGTCACGTTGCTCCCTGGCCCGGCGGCCGTTCCCATGCTGTCGTTCCGGCGTCTGGTTGTGTGTCCGTCCGTAATCGTAACTCGCGGTAGTGCAGTCGCGCCCGCGGCTTCGCGCTCAGCTCGATGCCAAGCTGCTCGACCAGCGTGTGCGCGCGGCGGCAGGCTTCGTCCGCCGTTTGCGCCAGCTCGGTGCCCGCATCGACGTGCAGGTCCAGCACCACCTCGACCCGCCGCCCGTGGCGCGCCACCGTCGACGAGCATTCGGCGACGTGCGGGACTGTGCGCACAGCGCCGTCGATTACCTCCGCGATCCTGGCCGTTGTGATCGTGACCTCGCCGGACTTCACGTTTCGGACACGCATCTTCTGCGTCGAAGACGGGATCAGCTCCAGGATGAGCACGCACGCCATGACGAGGCCGACGACGAGCGCGCCCAGCGAGACGATCAACTTCC
>JACRBR010000130.1 GCA_016213125.1 Chloroflexota bacterium
CTCGCGCAGGCGATCGAAGAGACGGTCGGGTGGTACCGCGGGCGGGAGGGCTCGGCCGCCTGAGGGGGCGTCATTCGCCGCAGGGCATGGGGGCCGGTACCCTCGCCCGTGATGGAGAACGAGTTTTCGCTGGCGTTTCATGGCGGGGCGGGGACGGTCACGGGGTCGAAGCACCTGCTGACGGCGGGCGGGACGCGGGTGCTGGTGGACTGCGGGATGTTCCAGGGGCTGAAGCGGCTGCGGCTGCTGAACTGGGAGCGGCCGGAGTTCGATCCGGGCGCGGTCAACAACATCATCCTGACGCACGCGCACATCGCCCATTCGGGATACCTGCCGCGGCTGGGGCGGGAGGGGTTCGCGGGGCGCATCCACGCGGTGCCGGCGACGTGCGAGCTGGCGCCGGTGCTGCTGCACGATTCGGCGAAGCTGCAGGAGGAGGATGCGGAGTACGCGAACCGGAAGTCGTACAGCAAGCACAAGCCGGCGCTGCCGCTGTACACGACGCAGGACGTCGAGCGGTCGCTGCAGCACCTAACGCGGATGCCGTACGGACAGTGGCAGCCGCTGGGCGACGGGGTGGAGGCGCGGCTGCACAACGCGGGCCACATCCTGGGGTCGGCGTTCGCGGAGGTGCGGGTGCAGCGGCCGGACGGGGTGAAGACGATCGTGTTCAGCGGCGACCTGGGGCGGTACGGCGCGCCATTGCACCGCGACCCGGACCCGATGCCGGCGTGCGACGTGCTGGTGATCGAGTCGACGTACGGCGATCGCAAGCACGACCCGACGCCGATGATCGACCGGATTCGCGAGCCGTTCCGGCGAACGTTGCAGCGTGGGGGGGCGATCCTGATCCCGTCGTTCGCGGTGGCGCGGGTGCAGCTTGTGACGTTGATGCTGCGGGAGCTGCAGGAGGCGGGGGACATCGCGGACGTGCCGATACACATCGACAGCCCGATGGCGGTGAAAGTGACGGAGATCTACCGCCGGCACGTGCACTCGGGCGAGCTGGACGAGGCGCTTTCGGACGAGGAGTGGCACCGCCTGTTCCCGCGCGAGGTGCAGTTCTGCTCGAGCGTGGAGGACTCGAAGGCGCTGAACAGGCTGCGGGGGCCGCGCATCATCATCGCGTCGAGCGGGATGCTGACGGGCGGGAGGGTACTGCACCACCTGGAGCGGCTGGCGCCGGACGCTCGGAACCTGATCGTGCTGGTGGGGTACCAGGCGGAGGGGACGCGCGGGCGGGCGCTGCTGGGTGGCGCGAAGACGCTGAAGCTGCACGGGCAGATGGTGCCGGTACGGTCGGAGATATTGACGCTGGCGGGGCTCTCGGCGCATGCGGACGTGGACGAGCTGATGCGGTGGGTGGGGACGGCGCCATCGCCACCGAAGCAGGTGTTCGTGACGCACGGGGAGCCGGCGGCGGCGGCAGCCTTGGCGGGGCGCATCCGGCAGTTCAACGGGGCAGCGGTGCACGTGCCGCGGCTGCACGAGTGGGTGGATCTGGAGAGGCGGGAGGCGGGAGGCGGGAGGCGGGAGGCGAGAGGTTGGACGCTGATTCAACTGAGGCGGCGCAAGGAAGATGGAAGATGGAGGATGGAGGATGGAAGATGAAGGTGACGGTGACGGCCCCTTCGCGGGAACGGAATGGGAGCTGTCACTGCACCTCACCCCCCGGCCCCCTCTCCAGGAACTGGAGAGGGGGAGCGTGAGTGACGTTGCGTCTTGTTCGTTGGTAGGGTCTTCTTCGTGAATCTGAAGTCTTACATACGGGACGTGCCGGACTTTCCTTCGGCGGGGATCCTGTTCCGGGATATCACGCCGCTGTTGCATGAGCCGGCGGCGCTGGCGTACGCGCTGGATGCGATGACGTCGCTGGCGGCGGAGCTGCGGCCGGACGCGATCGTGGCGGTGGAGTCGCGGGGGTTCTTGTTCGGGCTGCCGATCGCGCTGCGGCTGGGGGTGCCGTTCGTGCCGGTGCGAAAGCCGGGGAAGCTGCCATCCGCGCGGATGTCGGTGGAGTACGCGCTGGAGTACGCGCAGGGTC
>JACRBR010000131.1 GCA_016213125.1 Chloroflexota bacterium
AACAACAGCTGGCTGAAATTGGAAGAGCGCTTGGACGGACTGAAGGCAGAGCTCCAAGCCGCTACGAGTCTGGATGACGTCCAAGATGTTGGCCGCCGCTGTCGCGAAATCCTGATCGACGCCGCGGATCTGGCGTGTAGTGCTGATTTGCTCGAATCTGAGAAGGATCCACCGAAAAACGGCGACGCCAAGCGTAAGATCGAGATCTTCCTTGATTCACGAGCGGGCGGCTCTGGCCATATCGAGTTACGCCGACTTGTCAAAACTACCTGGGATTTAGCGAATGCTGTAACGCACTCGTCAAGAGCTGAACGCGTGGATGCATTCGCCGCTGCGCAGGCCACAGTGATGCTTGTTCGAATTCTGCACGAAATCGAAAAGTCCGACAGCTAGGCTAGGTCCCCGGTAGGTGGTCAACCACTATGGCGACTAAGACGGCTCATCGTTCGTCTGACCTGGCGATTCCCCTTGGGGAGTTGCTACAGGAAGAGCTTGAGGCGCGAGGTATGACGCAGAAGGACCTTTCACGCGAAACGCACAGGCCGCCACAGGCGATTAACGAGATCATTCGGGGCCGGAAGCGGATCACGCCCGAAACCGCTCTGGACCTCGAACGGGCGCTCGGCACGCCTGCCAGCTTCTGGCTCAACCTGGAGTCGAACTTCCAGCTAGCCAAAGCGAGACTGCGCAGGTCATGAGGCCGCACAGCGCGTCGCTGTTTGGAACTATCAGCCCTCCAGCACCGGCCGGATCTCGATCGTGATCGGCAGCCCCGGCCACGTCTTCAGCAGCTCCACCGCCGCCTGCATGTCCGGCGCATTGATCAGGCCGAACCCGCCGATCGCTTCCTTCGTCTCCGCGAACGGTCCGTCGGTTAGGGATGAGCGACCGATGTCCACGCGCACCGTCCGCGCCGTCCGCACCGGCTGCAGCCGGTTCCCCACGCCCGGCACGATCAGCCCCGCTTTCCCGTTCGCCTCCCACCACGCGCCACCTTCGCATAGCTCGCCCCGAACTCCGCCGCCGGCACGGCCTCCCGCTCCCGTTCGTCCTCGCAGATGATCATCATGAACTGTGGCACGTCACCGCTCCCTTCTAGCCTCCGCTTGATGATTGTACGACGAATGATGGCGTTCAGTTTCGACAGGATTCGCAAGAGTGGCGTCGGATCGGCCCCGACCGAACCTGCACGCGCCACCCCCACAGTGGCGACCACGGATAGTGCCGAGGGGTGGCCGCTGAACCCTCCCTCACGACCCTAACGACCAACGACCAACACGCAGCGAGCCATTCCATCGCCCCTTCGTGTTCCCTTCGCCGTTCCACGCCCCAACGCCCAACGCCCAACGCCTAACGCCCAAACCCCTATTTGTCCAAAAGTGATCTGGCGCCCTTGGAGATCCCGCCCCGCCTCCCCTACGCTCGCCGCGGAAAACACCGGCCGGAGGCCCACCCATGACGCGCCTCATCACCGCCGCCCTGCCAGCCCGCCCCCTCCTCTCGCTCGGCCCTTCCGGCAGATTGACCCCCAATACGTGCAATCAGAGCAATCAAACAGGGCCACCGCCAGATTCAGGCGCTTTGATTGCCCGGGCCTCGTACCAATCAAACCAATCAAACATCCGAATCTGGCCCGTCGCGCCCCCAATCAACGCGGGAATCGCGGGCGAAAAAGGGAAAACCCAAAATGCAATCAAACCCACCTCGGCGCCCCCGCCGACCAGCTCGCAGCCCTACCGCAGCACCGTCTCCAGCCAGAACTCCGCGAAGCTCTCGGCGTCCAGCCCCGTCACCACCTCCGCCTCCGCGCCGGCAGCGGGGTCGACAAACGTGCGCACGATGCTCTGGTGCAAGGCCACCGTCACCGGCATCCGCTCGGTGCGGACGAATCGCCTTCCCGCCGGCGTCATGCACGCGACCGCCAGAGGGTCGTGCAGCAGGCACACGTACTCCGCCGGGATGATGCCGCGCCCCCGGCTCTGCAGCCGCACCACCCAGATGTCGATCTGGCGCGCCAGCTCGCGGCACAGCGCGTCGCCCGTCCGCAGCCGCTCCAGGTGCGGCGCCTTCAGCCACGCCTGGAAGGTGATGTCCCCCGGCACGTACAACGTCGGTATCCCGGCGGAGAGCGCCCGCAGCGACGCCTGCTGGTCGACGTTCAGGTTGTGGTCCACGGCCGGTGTCAGCACCTGGTCCAGGAACCTCGGCGGCGCGAAGATGCCGCCCATCACCGTCAGCCGCGGCACGTCGTCCGAGAACGACGGGTCGCGCTCCAGCGCCGCTGCCACGTTCGACTGCATGCCGACCGTGCACACCTCATACCGGTGCGCCGCGCACTCCTCGAGCAGCAGCGTCACGCCGTCGCGCTCGGAAAGCACAAGCTCGTCGGTCCACGGACCGAGCATGTCGTCCTCGTGCCCGGCCTCCGAGCGCCGCTGCGGGTGCTCATCACCGCGAATCCCCGCCGCCACCTCGATGTCGTCGCGCCCCGCCAGCATCAGCAGCTTCTTCGCGATCCGCGCCCGCCGCACGGTATCGCCCGAGACCGTCGTCACGGCGCGCAGGTCCAGCTCCGGATGCCGCACCGCGAACGCTATCGCCAGCGCGTCATCCACGTCCGTGCCGGTGTCCGTATCAAGGATGAACGCCGTCTTCGCCATCTACGCCATCTCCACTTCGCTAGTCCGTACGGACAGGTCCTCAGACCTGTCCTCACGCGCGGTCACCTACACCATCTCCACCTCTTCCACGACGATCACCTGCGTGCCACCGAGGAAGTTCGCGGCATCGCGCGCCGCCTCCTGCGCCGCTTCCGACGTGAACGCGCCCCGCATCGTTTCGGGCGAGTCGAACCACATTTCCGCCACGCCGTCGAATGGCGCGCCGTCGGCCAGGACGTGGTTCTGTACGTACTTGCGCACGCCGGGCATGCGCGCGCCGATGGGACCATGTACCTCGCGCCAGTACCGGCGGAACTCGTCGCGCGGCATGTCCGCCTTCTTCTGCAGCACCACCAGCACCTTCGTCATGCGGCCTCCGCGGGAGCTAGCACCAGACCATGGGAACGGGGATCATGGTATGCGCGAGCGAGCTCTCACGATAGCCGATTGGAGCATCAACCATGGACTTCTTCGATGTCGCCACGACGACGCGCGCCATGCGCCGCTTGCACCCCGACCCGGTGCCCGACGAGGACCTGTGGACGATTCTGGAGACCGCAACCATGGCCGCCAGCGGCGGAAACACGCAGCCCTGGCGATTCGTCGTAATCCGCGATGCGGAGGCGAGGAAGAGGATCGCCGCCTGGTATCTGGATGCGTGGGAGAAGACATACGGACCCGCGCGGGAACTGATGCGCGCCAACCCCAGCTCGGCGATGACCTACAACTCGGCCAACCACCTCGCGAATCACCTGGCGGAGGTGCCGGTGCTGATCCTGGTGACCATCCGGAAGGACAACTTCCGCAACGGACCGATCGCGGGCGCGTCGATCTACCCTGCCGTGCAGAACCTCATGCTCGCTGCGCGGGCGCTGGGCTACGGGACCACGCTGACGACGCTGCACAAACTGCACGACGCCGAGGTCAAGGAGCTGCTGGGCCTTCCGGAAGACCAGGAGACGATGGCCCTCATCCCTCTCGGCAAGCCGAAGGGCAAGTTCGCACGCCCGCCCCGTCAGCCGGTGGAGCGCGTCGTGTACTGGGAGAAGTGGGGCGAGACGCGCGCGCGATAGTCGCGATCGTGATGGAGCATGCACTGATGATGCCGCAACGCGCAATCGGTGCGCGCATTCGATGTTGGAACAGGTGGTCTGCTACTGTGAAGAGCGAGGGCGGTTGGGAGGAGTGCGGTGGCAAGACCATACAGGCTTGGAAAACGCGCGCTGGGCGTCGCGGCGACCAGGCAGCGCATCATGGACGCCACGCTCGAGCTGATGGAGCAGGGCGGGCTGGACACGGCCAACATCCAGGCCATCGCGAAGCACGCGCGCGTGACACGTCCCACCGTCTACCAACAGTTCGGTTCCCGTCAAGAACTTCTGCTGGCCGTAACGAACGAGGCTCTGGACCGCGCCGACGTGCGGGCGGTGCGCAAGGCGTTGCAGCTTCCGGACGCCGGCAAGGCCGTCCGTGGCATGCTCCGGGGCTCCTGCAAGTTCTGGGACTCCGAGTACGTGCTCTTCAGCCGGATCAAGGGCCTCGCGCTTATCGACGACGAGGCGAAGCACGTCAACGAAGCGAAGGAGCAGGTCAGGCGCGGACACGTCGAGAACATCGTTGGCCGGCTCTCCAACCAGAGATTGCTGCGAAAGGGCTTGACGCGGAAGGACGCCGCCGATCGCCTCTACCTCCTCTGCAGCTTCGAGGTGTTCTCGGGCCTGCGCCGCGCCGGTCATTCCGTGGATACGGTCGCCGCGCGCTTGATAGACCTCGCCGAGCACACCGTTCTTTCCTGATCGCCAGGCGCCTGTCGCTCATTGACGAAGGAAATACAGACCTCGTCAGTGACCGCGCCCGCGGCTGCCTGCCGGTGCACCCGGCTGGGATACCATGCAGCAGTTTCAGGACGGCCGGCGGCGCGGGACGCACGCGGCCCTGCTCACTTCGCCGATGAAACATCTTCCACGGCAGACCCTCCAACACCTGCGCAATGATCGGCGCGCGGCTCTCGCCGTTGGCATCGCCATTCTCGCGAACTTGATCGTGCTTGTGGCGTACGTCTGGAGCCGCGGTGGCCAGACGACCGACGTCACCGTGCTCATGATCGGCAACGATGCCGGTATTGCGGTGGATGGGAAGTTCGCCTGGGCTGTTGCGGATGTGGAGGGCGCGCCTGCAGCCGGCGGCGTGCTGCTCACTCTTTCAGACACAACGTCACTCCCCAGCCTGCCCGGCCCGAGGGGGATCACATCGGTCCAGGTGCTGGACCACAACGATGGCCGCGTACTGTTCGAGGATGACTTCGCAGGAGGGCCTTCTCCGGAATGGAGGATCTCCGGGGATCTGATTGTGCAGGACGGAGTCGTGGGCTCGCGCGGCGACGCGCAAATGGCGCTAACGGGGCGTGACTGGAAGGACTACGCGGTCCACGTGAAGTACCGCAATGTTCAAAGCGCGCAGATCATCATGCGCGCACGCGACGACGGATACGGCATCGTAGCGACGGTGCGCCCCTTCCACTGGAACGAGGACGTCAGCAAGTGGGTGTCACTTGAGGCGGGCCGCTCGGGCTCAGCAGGCGTCGGCGTTCCCATCAGACTCGCACGAGCTGAGTCCATGAAGTCACTGGTGGCGATGGTGACGCGTCCATACCCGTACCTCCTCTTGTTGGTGCTCGTCGGCGCCTTCGGGGTGGCGGTGGTGCGGCTCCTGCCATCGGCGATAGTCCGTCAGGCGGACATGCTCGTCCCGCGGGCGTCGGTGTCATACGTCGTGGCCGCCTTGATGTTTGTCGTGTTCGCCGTGGTGCTGCGTTTCAACGTCCTGTACCGGGACCATATGCCCTACGTTCCGGACTCGATCGCGTACATCTTCCAGGCGAAGATCTTCGCGTCGGGGCATCTGACGGCGGACCCACCGCCCGTCCGTGGAGCGTTCGACTTCTTCGTGCCCGCCCCGTTCGCGTTGACAGACTCAACGTGGGCAGCGCAATACCCGTTTGCCCATCCGCTCATGCTGGCCTTCGGCCAGATCTTCGGGGCGCCCTGGATCATTCCTCCGATGCTGGCAGCTGCGAGCGCCGGACTGATCTTCCTGGTGGGGCGGCGGGTGTACAACGATCGTGCCGGTCTCATTGCGGCGATCCTGCTGGCCACGTCACCGTTCTTCATCATGAACGCGAGCGACCTCATGTCGCACAACACGGCCGGGTTCTTCCTGCTGACGTCGCTGGCCTGCCTGATGCGGTTCGATCGCAAGCCCATAATCTTTGGCGCGCTGGCGGGGCTGGGGTTCGGACTGCTGCTGAACACGCGGCCACTGACCGCGCTGGCGCTGACCCCCCCGTTCGGGGCCTACCTGCTGCTGCAGTTACTGCCTCGCGAGGATCGGTTGAAGTGCGCGAAGGGTCTGGCCGCGTTCGTGGCAGCAGCGGCCGTGTTCGCACTGCTTTTCCTGGGCTGGAACTACCGAATCACAGGTGATGCGTTCCAGACGGGATACCAGGCCACGGGCGTGACGTTCTTTCCTACGGATTCTGGTGGAACTTCGAGTGGCGGTGTCGGGAACGCGCTGGGCCTTGGGGGCAGCCACCAGGGCTCGATCGGAATAAAAAACGAAAGGATCAAGATGGGGTTGAAGCTGATGGTGCTGCACGGGTGGCCGCAGTTCATTGGGATTGGGCTTAGCTTGCTGCCGTTTCTGCTGGGCACGCGAAAGATTCAGGACTGGTTCTTCCTGGCGTGCGCGGCGACAACGACAGGCGCATGGGTGGGCTACGAGAGCACGGGCGTGATGTACGGACCCAGGTACTGGTACGAGGCCATGCCGTTCCTGATCCTGCTGGCCGCACGCGGGGCTGATCGGGCCGCCGACCTGCTTTCGAGTACCGTCACCAGCATCCGCGCGGGCGATCTCGTGTCGGAGGAACGCGAGGCGTGGGCGGGACGTGTGCTGGTGTACGGCTTCGTGGGGGTGCTGGTGCTGGTCAGCGTGTACGGGTGGCTGCTGGGGCAGCGAACGACGTGGGACGCGGACCTTGTACCAAACAACGCTTCGGCGATGTGCTGCGTGCTGGGGCTGGACGACCGGATCCACCGCATGGTGCAGGAACAGGACGTGCACGATGCGCTGGTGCTAGTCGACCCGTGTGACAACAACTTCGTGTGCTATGGCAGCGTGTTCTGGCGCAACAACCCGACGCTGGACGGCGACATCGTATACGCGAAGGACATTCCCGAGCGGCGGCAGGAGATCATCGACGCGTATCCCGGGCGGGACGTGTATGTGGCGACGTACTTGGAGCACCCCGAACTGAAGCTCTTGTTCGAGGGATCGGCACCGTAGCGCTACACGGCCTTTGCCGCCCGCCATTCGAGGTAGCCGTCGACGAGCTCGACGAGGCGGGCGCGGCCGAAGCTGCCGTCGTGGCCGCCGTGGACGACGTCCGCGGGGAGATCGCGCAGGCGGCGCATGGTCGCTAGGTAGTCCGGTATGTTCGACTCGGGCAGGAAGTCGTAAAGCGGGCCATCGTAGATAGCGTCGCCGGAGAACAGCGTGCCGGAGCGCTGATCCCAGAGCCCGATGCTTCCGGGCGTGTGACCGGGCAGGTGCAGGACAACGAACGCGCGGTCGCCGAGGTCGATCACGTCGCCTTCGTCGACGATGGTGGTGGGTGGGGCGGGGAGGACGGAGTACTGGCGTGGGTCGAAGCCCTCGTACGGGTAGGCGTCGATAAGCTCGGGGCCGGCGGGGCTGCCGTCGGACTCCATGAACTTCACGAACTCTGCCGGGTAGTCGGCGGTGATGAGGGAGGCGAAGGTGCCGGGGCTCTCGATGTCTGCGGCGTCCGCGGCGTGGGCGAGGCGGATGGGGAACTCGTGCAGGCCGCCCATGTGGTCCGCATGGCGGTGCGTGGCGACGGCGATAAGCGGCTTATCGGCGACGTCGCGGAGCGCTTCCGCGAGGCGGCCGATGCCCATCCCGGTATCGACGAGGAGGTCGTGGTGGCGGCCACGGACGTGCCAGATGTTGCTCTGCCAGACGGGGTGAAGGTACGGCTCGCGCAGCATCGTGATCGTGTCGTCGACACGGGTGGCTTCGAACCAGCGATCTGCGATGCGCACTGTTACAGGACTCCCTTCCACGGGACACGTGGAACGCCGCGTCCCGAAGGGCCGGGCGCGCGGCGGACGTCACCTCTAAGGTGATCTTCGGCAGCGTGGCGCCTGACACTCAGGTGCCGGTGGCCCCATTCTTCCGGGAGTTGCTGGGGCAAGGGCGTACGGGGCATCCCCGACGGCAGGTTCATCCTCAGGTTCCATCGCCGGTGGCGAGAGCGGTGAGGGCCACCTCGAGGTCGATGCGGCCGTCGTAGAGGGCGGTGCCGATGATGGCGCCCTCGAGGGGGTGCTGGGCGAGGGCGATGACGTCTTCGATTGATGTGACGCCGCCGGAGTAGATGAGGGAGGCGGGGGCGCCGGTCTCGGCGAGGACCTGGAGGAGGTGGCGGACGAGGCCGAAGTCGAGGTGCTGGAGCATGCCATCGCGGGAGGTATCGGTGTAGATGAAGTGGCGGACGCCGCGGCGGGCCATATCGGCGATGAAGGGGTCGACGGGGGTGTCGCTGGTCTCGAGCCAGCCTTTGACTGCGGCCTTGCCGCCCTTCGCATCGACGGCGACAGCGATCTTCTGCTGGTGCTTCTCCATGGCCTTCTCGACGACATCGGGCTGCTGGACGGCGAGGGTGCCGACGACGACGCGGTCGGCTCCGGATTCGATCCAGCGGTGGATGGCGTTGTGGTCGCGGACGCCGCCGGCGACCTGGATGGAGACTTCGCCGCGGAGGAGGTTGACGATGCGGCGAATGACGGCGTCGTTGACGGGGCGGCCCTCCTTGGCGGCGTCGAGGTCGACGATGTGGAGGCGGGAGGCGCCCTGGGCGTGCCAGTGCTGGGCCATGGCGACGGGGTCTACGCCGTAGACGGTCTCGCGGGCGTAATCGCCCTGCTGGAGCTGGACGCATTTGCCGCCGCGGATATCGATGGCCGGGAGTAAGTCCATAGCTGTTAGCTCTTAGCTGCTAGCTGTTAGCTGTTAGTGGCGGAGGACAGGTCTAAAGACCTGTCCGTACGGGTACGGGATCTCGTTTCAATCGGCCAGTTGGCCGAGGAAGTTGGCGTACATCTTGAGGCCTGCTTCGCCGGACTTTTCGGGGTGGAACTGGGTGGCGACGATGTTGTCTTTCGCGAGAACGGAGGCGAAGGTGACGCCGTAGTCGGTGGTGCCGATGACGACGGATTCGTCATCGGGGACGGGGACGTAGGAGTGGACGAAGTAGAAGTAGGCGTCATCGGGGATGCCTTCGAAGATGGGGTGGGGCCGGGCCTGGTGGACGTTGTTCCATCCCATGTGGGGGACCTTCTGGCCGGGGGGGAGCTTGCGGACGCGGCCGGGGATGATGCCGAGGCATTCGTGCTCGCCGCCTTCTTCGCTGAGGGTGAGGAGGGCCTGCTGGCCCATGCAGACGCCGAGGAAGGGGCGGCCAGAGGCGATGTAGTCGCGGACGGGGCCGACCATGCCGGCTTCCCGCAGGTTGCGCATGGTATCGGCGGCGGCGCCGACGCCGGGCACGATGAGGGCGCGGGCATCGGCGACGGCGCGGGGGTCTGAGGAGACATCGGGGGTGTAGCCGACGTGCTCGACGGCGCGGGCGACGCTGCGGAGGTTGCCGGCGCCGTAGTCGACGATGACGACGGATGGGTTGGCGTTCATGGTGGGCTCCAGTGTATCTCAGGGGGAGTGCGTCAGTGCGTCAGGGCGTCAGTGCGTCAGTGCGTCAGTGGGTCGGCGGGTCGGTGGGTCAGCGGGTCGGTGGTCGGTGGGTCGCTGGTCGCTGGTCGCCGGGTCGCTGGTCGCCGGGTCGCTGGTGGTTGCGAATCTGGCGGGGGGTGTTTGATTGGAATTTTCGTTTTCGCACGGTGGGGGTTGAAGCTGCGGTTGATTGGGAGGTGGCGGGCTCAGGTTCGGATCTTTGATTGGTTTGATTGGATGGTAGTCGGTGCAATCAATGATTTTCGGGCGGCTCAGATTCGGATCGGGGCGAGGTTTGATTGCTTTGGTTGCCAGGGCCTCCTCGCGATCAACGAAGATGTAGTGATAGAGGAACCCGACGGCGGCGCGGAAGTAGCGCCGGAGGTTGTTGGGGAGGAAGCCGGCGCGATGCAGGTCGGCGATGAGGGCTGGCTTATCGGGGTAGAGGAGGACGGCCTGGTAGACCATGCGCAGGCGCACGGACGACGCGCCGTTGGTGACGCCGTTGAAGTTGCCTTTTGGGGCGCCTGCGCCGGGTCTGCGGCCTCCGCGTGGCATGTGGGGCTCCTTTCTGGAGTTGTCAGTGGTCAGTTGTCAGTCGGCGGTCCTCGGCGTGGATGGCGCCGGGGAGGCTGTGAGGGCGAGGGTAGGGGAGGCGGGGCGGGATCTCCAAGCGTGTCAGATCACTTTTGGAAAAATAGTTGGGGGTGGATCCACGAAGGGGCACGAAGGGCGGCTGTAATTCGGGCGACCGCCGCTGGTGCTGGCGCATGGGGCGCATGTGACGTGACGGGCAAGATCCTTCGGCTTCGCTCAGGATGACAGGCGTCGAGCTGGCGGCGCTGGCGAATGGGGGTTGGGGTGTGCCACGGCATGCACAGCCGGGGACGGCTGTGCCACATGGCATCATCACGTCGAACCCCCGGTTACTGGCGGCGGTCTGCGGGTCGGGTTGACAGAGGGGAGGCGGGGGATTAGAATCCTGACTAAATCGGTAGGGATTATGGACTATGAGGGACGAGGGGCTGCGGGCTACTGCGGAGGAGGCGGCAGCGCTGGCTGAGGTGCTGCGGTCGATTCGGGCTGTGCGGTACGGGTCGGTGCAGCTCATCGTGCAGGACGGGCGGGTGGTGCAGATCGAGACGGTGGAGAAGAAGCGGCTGGTGTAGGGGGGACAAGGGGCAAGGGGTAAGGGACAAGGGGTGAGGGGCGAGGGTCAAGGGACAAGGGGGCGACAGGCGACAGGGGAACGGGCCAGAACAGACGGACAATAAAGGGCAGGGTGGCTGACCGGACTACTGGAGGCCTCGCGCGGGTGCGCGGGGCCTCTTTCCTTGTGAAGCACGGATGGGTGACGCAGGAGTTGGGAGGAGGACAGTGATGAAGCGAGCGGGGTTGCTGTTGGTGGCGGGTCTGTTGGCGCTGGCGGCGGCGGGGTGCGGATCGGACGACGACAAGGGTGGAGATGCGACGGCGGCAGTGACGCCGGGTGCAGGCGCTACGTCGGCGCCTACCGAGGCATCGGAGCCGGTGACGTTGCGGCTGGGGTACTTCCCGAACGTGACGCACACGCAGCCGCAGGTGGGGCTGGCGAAGGGGTTCTTCGCGGATGCGCTGGGCGCGAACGTGACGATCGAGACGAAGACGTTCAACGCGGGGCCGGACGTGATCACGGCGCTGTTCGCGGGAGAGATCGACGCGAGCTATATCGGGCCGAACCCGGCGATCAACGGGTACGTGAAGTCGGACGGGAAGGAGCTGCGCATCATCGCGGGGGCGACGAGCGGCGGGGCGCGCCTGATCGTGCGGCCGGGGGCGAACATCGCAACGGCGGCGGACTTCGCAAACAAGAAGATCGCGTCGCCGCAGCTGGGGAACACGCAGGACGTGGCGCTGCGTACCTGGCTGGCATCGAACGGGCTGAATGCGAAGGAACAGGGCGGGAACGTGCAGGTGCTGCCTACGGCGAACGCGGACCAGCTGACGCTGTTTCAGAACGGAGATATCGACGGGGCATGGGCGCCGGAGCCGTGGGCAACGCGGCTGGAGCAGGAGGCCGGCGGGGTGGAGTTCCTGGACGAGAAGGACCTGTGGCCGGACGGGAAGTTTG
>JACRBR010000132.1 GCA_016213125.1 Chloroflexota bacterium
ATGTTCATCATCAAGCGCCACGGCCTCCCGCACGCGCGCGACATCGTTTACATGGCGCTGGCCGACGAGGAGGCGGGGGGCGAGTGGGGCATCGAGTGGATGGCGAAACACCATCCGGAGACGCTGGACGCAGAATACGTCATCAACGAGGGCGGCTGGGGGCAGGCGGAGGTGTTCGGCGTACGGCGTCCCGCCTTCAACTGCTCGATCAGCGAGAAGGGGCCGTTGTGGCTGAAGCTGATCGCCGAGGGGCGGCCGGGGCACGGCAGCGTGCCGCACCCGGACAACGCGCTGGAGCGGCTGGTCCGGGCGCTGAATCGGATCCAGGAGTGGTCGCGCCCGATGACTGTGGTGCCGGAGCTGCGGGAGTACTTCGACCGGCTGTGGCGCGGGCGCGTGCTGAAGGACGAGCCGACGGAAGCGATGCTCGAGCGGCTTGGGTCGGAGAATCTACTGGCGCGGGCCATTCTCACCAACACGGTGAGCACGACCAGCCTACACTCGGGCATGAAGCACAACGTGATCCCGGGGATCGCGGAGGCAACGCTGGATATCCGGCTGTTGCCGGGTCAGGATCCCGACGCGTTCACGCAGCAGGTCCGCGACGTCATCGACGACCCGAAGGTTCGCGTGGAGCCGATATTCGTGTCGAGCACGCCCTCGTCGCCCATCAACACCGAGCTGTTCGGGATCATCGAGAACGTCGTTCGCGACACGGTGGAGGACGCGCTGGTGCTACCCAGCGTATCCGCCGGGTTCACGGACTCGCGGGTGTTCCGCCAGCACGGGGTGACTTCATACGGCTTCATTCCGTATCTGCTGGAGCTGAACGAGGCTATGACGGTGCACGGGCACAACGAGCGCATCACGGTCGAAAACATGAGGCTGGGGTGCCAGGTGCTGTTCGAGACGGTGCGAAGGCTAGTATCGTAGTCGTTGGTCGTTAGCCGCTGGGGTCCGTTAGGATCAGACGGCACGGTGCCACACTGGAACGAGGAAACCATGAGCGTGGATGACATCAAGCTGGTGGGGGTGATGGGCGGGGGCGTGATGGGGGGCGGTATCGCGCAGACCTTCATCGCGCACGGATTCAAGACGATCGTGAGGGACCTGAACGACGATCTCATCGAAAAGACGCGCGCCTCGATGATCGAAGGTCGATTCGGGCTCAAGGGGTCCGTCGACCGCGGGAAGATGTCGCAGGCTGACTACGACGCGACGGTCGCGCGCCTCTCCTTCACACAGGACGTGAACGACCTGCGGGACGTGGACCTCATCGTGGAGGCGGTACCGGAGAACCTGGACCTGAAGAAGAGCGTGTTCACGGAACTGGACGGGCTGGTGAAGAAGAGCGCCATTTTCGCGACGAACACGTCGGGGTTCGCCATCAGCGATCTGAACAAGGCGGTGTCCCGGCGCGACAAGTTCATCGGATTCCACTGGTTCAGTCCGGCCTTCATCATGAAGCCGATCGAGATCATCTACGCGCCGGAGACGTCGCAGGAGACAATCGACACGATGGTGGGGGTAACGCAGAAGCTGGAGAAGGCGCCGATCCGTGTGAAGGATGCGCCCGGCAAGTACGGGTTTGTGGGGAACCGGATCTACTTCGCCATGGTCGCCGAAGCGCGGAAGGTGCTGGAAGAAGGCATCGCAAGCGCAGAAGATATCGATGCGGTGATGCAGCTCGGGTACAACTGGCCGGTGGGCCCGCTGGGCATGACGCGGGGGGCGCGCTCGGGATGGCAGTAGGTGTAGGTGTGACGTTGTAGGTTGTAGGGTCGCCGGCTGGCGGCCCTTTCTTGTTGAGGGCGTCCTCAGGTGCTGATTGACCTGCACTGTCATACGAAGGTGCACTCGGCGTGCAGCGCGCTGACGCCGGAGGCGCTGGTGCGGGCGGCGCAGGCGCGCGGGCTGGCGGGCGTGTGCATCACCGAGCACGATGCGCTGTGGTCGCTGGAGGCGATCGAGCGGGTGGCGGCGGAGATGGACTTCCTGGTGCTGCGGGGTATGGAAGTCACGACCGAGGTCGGGCACGTGCTGGTGTTCGGCGCGCGGGACCACCATCCGGCGATGGCGACGCTGGACGAACTGCGGCTGCGGGTGCGGGACGACGGCGCCCTCATGTACCTGGCGCATCCGAGCCGGCGCTACGGCACGATGCCGCCCGACGACCTCTCGTCCTATTTCGACTCGGTCGAGGTGCAGAACGGGACGGAGGGGATGCTTCAGAACGACCAGGCCGTGCACCTCGCGCGCAACCTTCGCCTACCGGGCATCGGAGGCAGCGATTCGCATTCGGTGCGCGAGGTAGGCGTCTGCGCCACCGAATTTGAATCGATCGTCCGAGATGAGCGCTCGTTCGTCGGAGCGCTGCGAGCAGGGGCGTATCGAGCGCGGCGCGTCTGAGATTGACGTGACGGTGCCGCGACTGTAGATTCGCGTAGGAGCCATCCCGCTGATTCGCAAGGAGAGCGAGCCGTGGACGCACCGCAGGCCGTGGCGCAGGAGAACATCACCGGACGTCGTGTCGTCGCCGCACTGATCGACGTGCTGATCCTGACCGTCGTCTTCGTCGTGATGTCGATCGCATTCGGTGACACGGAGACCGGCAGGCGGGAGACAGGCAACGGCGAAACAACTGGCGTGTGGGTCAACCTGACGGGATGGCCGCTGGTGTTGTACCTGGTCATCGTGCTGGCGTACTACACGATCCTCGAGGCGACGCTCCATCAGACAGTGGGCAAAATCGCGATGGGCCTCGAAGTTGTGTCGCTGGCAGGGAAGCCACTGACGATCGGCCAGGTAGCGCTGCGCACGATCCTGCGTGTCGTCGACGGGCTGCCGTTCCTCTACCTCGTCGGCATCATCTCGATCGCCGCGAGCAAGGAGCACCAGCGGATCGGTGACATGGCGGCGAAGACAAACGTCGTGAGAACGGGGCCCTCGTAGTCCCCGAGGCATGAAGTTTCAGCTTCGCATCAGCGGTGACTAGAAACGTGTACGCCGCGTTTGTTAGCCTTACCCGTCCAGTGACGCCCGGTGGGTTGGCAAGGAGGTCGTGATGGGTGATGGCGGCATTCTGGGGCGCGAGATAAACAGGCGAACGTTCCTGGCGGCATCGGTTGCCACGGTCGGCGCCGCTGTGAGCCTGGGCGTCTCCCAGTGCGATCCGTACACCGTCCGGAAGATCCAGCAGGACAAGCAAGGGCGGCTGCTGGCCCACAGCGTGTGGGTATGGCAGTTCGCGAGCGATGGCGGACTGGACACCATCGCCGAGCAAATGCAGGGTAAGGGCGTGGGCGTCGTCCTGAAGACGCACGACGGCCTGGACTGGATGTCCACGTACGACCACCATCCCGACGCCATCACCGGAGCGAACCGCGCGCGCAATGTCGGCCTCTACTTCGAGGATCGCGGGATCCCCTACCACGCGTGGTGCGTGGTAAAGGGCATCGACCCCGAGCGCGAAGCGGAGATGTGCGCGCAGGTGCTGGACGGCGGCGCGCGGACGCTGGTGATCGACCTGGAGGGCGGCTCTGGTTTCTGGGGAGGTTCGCCCGACGACGCGCGGCGTTTCGGCGACCGGCTTCGCACGCTCGCGCCGTACGGGCGCGTGGACATCTCGATCGACCCCCGGCCGTGGCGCGTGAACCTTGTGCCCATGGCAGAGTTCGTGGCGATGAGCGACGGCATCTGGCCGCAGTTGTACTGGGACACGTTCAACACGCCGGGCAATCACGATGGCTACCGCGCCGCCGGCTTCACACTACCGCCCGAAGGCACGACGCCGGAGTTTCTGCTGGACGCGACAAAGCAGGTGCTGGCGCCGTACGAGCGGCCGATTATCGCCATCGGCCAGGGAGCGGCGTCGGATCCGGAGACGTGGCCACGGTTCACGCACAGGGCGTGGGAGCTGGGGCAGTACGAGGTCTCGGTGTGGCGGCTGGGGGTGACGAGGGGCGAGACCGTCGGCTACCTCGGGGTGAATCCCGCGGGCACGGAGCCAACGGCCCCGCCGCCGACAGCCACGGCTACGGCGGACCCCAAGACGAAGACTGCTACACCCACCAAGACGCCGAAGCCGACGAGGACGCCGACGAAGACGCCGAGCGTGACCAATACGCCACCACCTGCGACTCCGACGCCGGCCGCAACGGGAACGCCAACTCCGCCATTAACGGCGACGCCGACGCCCTAAAAGGCCTCGTCACAGACTGTTGACATCAGGGAACAACGCGAAAGAGCGGGCTGCGGCCCCGCCTTGATTACGCTTGCCAAGAGCCCGCAGTCAGTCATCGCGCCAGGCGACGAAGTCGTCGATGAAGCGGCGAAATGCGCCGGGACGGCGGCCCTCGGCGACGGTCGCGCGGACCTGATAGCGCCGGAAGCAGCGGGTACAGCGGTCCACCGACTGCCCGCCACCCAGAGAATGGCGGACGACCATGCCACCACAACCAGCGGCTATGCAGGTCGTTACACGGACATCGACCTCTAGGACGGATTCGTGATCGGATTGGAAGGCGGGAGCTTGCATCATGCGGGGATCCTAGCGCCGCCGGCACACCCAGGATCGGGTTTATGTCGCCCGTTAACCGACCTTAACGATTCGTTAAAGCAGCGACTTGATGGCGGTACGCGGGCGCACCATGCAGAATGCGTCGCAACGCAGACATCATCGTGAACGGAGCACCAGCGATGGCAGGACGGCTCGGCATCGGGTTCGTGGGGGCGGGATTCATGAACCGCTTCCACGCGCAGAGTCTCGTGGGCGTGCGGGACTGCGATGTGACGGGCGTGTACAGCCCCACGCGGGCGCACGCCGAGTCGCTGGCGGGCATGGCGCGCGAGATCGGGGTGGCGGGTGACGTGCACCTGGCGTCGTCTGTCGGGGATCTCGTCGCGAACCCGGAGGTCGATGCGCTCTGGGTCGCGACGACGAACGACACCCGGATCGCCGTCATCGAGGAGATCGTCGACGCGCTGAAGCGCGGGAAGGGCGAGCTTGCCGGGATCGCATGTGAGAAGCCCCTGGCGCGCAACCTGCGCGAGGCGAAGCGCATGGTCGAGCTGATCGAGTCGGTACCGGTGCTGCACGGCTACCTGGAGAACCAGGTGTTCGAGCCGGCGATCGTACGAGGCAAGGAGATCATCTGGCGGCGGGCGGTGCCGATCGCGGGACGGCCGTACCTGGCGCGAGCGGCGGAGGAACACAGCGGGCCGCACATGCCCTGGTTCTGGGACGGCGTGCGCCAGGGCGGCGGCGTGCTGAACGACATGCTGTGCCATAGCTACGAAGCGGCGCGATTCCTGCTGGCTTCGCCTGACGAGCCTCGGGACGCATTACGGGTCGAAGAGGTAAACGCGCAGATCGCGTCGCTGAAATGGACGCGGCGGGAGTACGCCGAGCTGTTGAGCGAGCGCTACGGCGGCGCAGTGGACTACAAGCGCGCGCCGGCCGAGGACTTCGCCCGCGCGTCGGTGAAGCTGCGGGCGCCGGGCGGCGAGACTATGCTCGTGGAAGCGACGACATCGTGGAGCTTCGTGGGCCCGGCGCTGCGGCTGCGGGCGGAGCTGCTGGGGCCCGAGTACTCGATGCAGGTGGACAGCCTGAACACGGACCTGAGCGTGTTCCTGAGCCGGCGTGTGCAGGGGCCGGAGGGCGAGGATCTCGTCGAGAAGCAGAACGCCGAGCAGGGGCTGATGCCCGTCATCGCCGACGAGCCTGGGGTGTACGGGTACACGAACGAGAACCGGCACATGGTGCAGGCGTTCCTTTCGGGGCAGATGCCGTCGGAGAACTGGTACGACGGGCTGGCGGTGACCGAGGTGCTGATGGCGTGCTACAGGTCGGCCGAAGAAGGTAGGACGGTCACATTCCCGATGGACCTCACCGACTTCGTCCCTGCGGTCGCGCAGGGGACGTGGAAGGGGTAACCAAATGTCTTTCAGCCGCACGCTCGAGTTCATTAACCGCGGCGTCGACGATCCCGAGACGAAGGCGGGTATCAGCGTCCGTGTCGTCGATGCGATGGTTGCCATCGGTGTCTGGATCGAGGGCGACGGAGACTACGACATCGGGATGGACGGTTCGACGCTAGACGCGTTGATCAAGATTCTTGAAGTCGCACGTCAAGAGGTCGCGAACCGACCGATGTAGCCGCTTCCGTACGATGGAATTCGCGCGTCGGCGACGCGCAATTACGCCTCGACGGCGGCGTCGCGGCCTTCAGCGGCGCTGCGGTAGGCAGCGTCGATGATGCGCTGGACGTTCAGGGTCTCCTCGGCCTTCACCATCGGCTGCTCCTCCCCGCGCACGACGCGCAGCCAGTGGGCGATCTCGCGCGTGTAGGAGGCAGTCCAGTCGGCTGGCGGCACGCGGAGCTTCTCGTCGACGGGGATGCCGGCGTGGTTGCGGTAGACGACGGGCGGGATGGTGGTGGCGCCGGCCTCAGTGCCGCAGAGGCGGACGGAGAACTGCTCGGCTTCGATGTGCGTGGCCCACGACGTACGGAGGAGGAGCGAGGCGCCGTTCTCGAAGTGGACGAGGGCGACGGCGAAGTCTTCCACGTCGAACTTCGTGGGGTCCCACGCGTTGCGGAGCTGCTTCGCGATCTCGGGGCGCTGGCCGAACTTCGTCGCCATCTGTGCGGAGACCCGGACGGGCCTCGGGTTGTCCATGAGGTAGATGGCGAGGTCGAGCATGTGGACACCGACGTCGAGCATCGCCCCGCCGTGGGAGTGCTGCTTGTAGTGGAAGAGGCCCCACGTGGGGATGCCGAGACGGCGGAGGGCGGTCGCCTCACCGTAGTAAACGTCGCCCATGTCGCCGCTGTCCACGATGCGGCGGATGGCGCGCGAGTTCTCGTTCCAGCGCCAGTTCTGGGCGGCCATGAGGTGCTTGCCCGCGGCGTTGGCGGCGGCGAACATCTCCTTCGCCTCGGCGATGCTGGTGGCGATGGGTTTCTCGCACAGCACGTGGGCGCCGGCCGCGAGCGCGCCGAGGACGAGTTCGCGGTGGTAGACGTTGGGGACGCAGACGCTGACGGCGTCGGGCTTCTCCTTCGCGATCATCTCGCGCCAATCGGCGTAGACCGCGGGGATGTGGTGCTTCTTCGCCTCGACGTCGGCGACGGCGGTGTTGAGGTCGGCGATGGCGACGGGCGTGACGCTGTTGGCGGTATAGGCGGGGAGGTGGGCGATGCGGGCGGCCCATCCGGCGCCGATGACGGCGATGCGGGGTGCGTCGGGCATGAACTGCTCCTCCTCGGACTGACGAGGACAGGCCTGAAGACCTGTCCGTACGATTTGTGGGACTCGCTCCTCGCGAATACAGGCACTGGGCGGAGCTAAAGCTCCGCGGCTACTGATACTTTTCCAGCAGCTTCTTGCAGGCGAGGATGCCGTCGCGCTCGGAGAGGCGCTCGCCTTCGTATTCGATGCCGACGTAGCCCGAGTAGCCAGCGTCGCGGACGATGCTCATCATCTTCGCGAAGTCGATCTTCGTCTCGTCGCCGGTGGCGTCGTCGAAGTCGTAGCACTTGGCGCTGACGGCCTTGGCGAGCGGCATCATCTGTTTTACGGCGTCGTAGCGGTCGACGGTGTCGGGGAAGTTGCCAAAGTCGGGCAGGGTGCCGAAGCGGGGGTGGCCGACCTTGCGCATGAGCCCCATGAGCCACTCTGGTTCGGACGACAGGCCCCAGTGGTTCTCGATGAGAACGTTGATGCCGGCGGCGTCCGCGTAGCCCACGAGTGCGGCGAAGGACTCGGCGCAGCGATCCTGGGCGTCGGCATCGCCCTCGCGGGCGCCGGTATTGCAGCGGATGGCGTGGCAGCCGAGGACGGCGGCGATGTCGACCCATTTGTGGTGGTTCTTCACGGCCTGCATGCGGCCGTCCTTCTCCGGCTGGGACATGCTGCCTTCGCCGTCGCACATGATGAGCAGCAGCTTCACGGCCTGGTCGTCGGCGCGCTGCTTCAGCTGCTTAAGATAGGCATACTGAGGCGACGGGAAGAACGTGTTCACCATCTCAAAGCCGGTGATCTTGTGCTTGGCCGTGAAGTCGACCATGCCCATCTGGTCGATCTCCTTCGCGAAGAACATCTTATGCAGCGACCACGCGGCGAGCGAGATCTCGAACCTGGGCATGGGGCCTCCGTGGGCCGTAGAGGGGCTTCGCCCCAAGGCGACGTTGCGAAATGTATACGGCGCCGAAGCTAGATGCTAGAGGCTGGAACAGCCACCAGCCCCGTGGCGTGTCCGCTCATTTCGCGGAGTGTCGAGAGCGCGCCTTTCCGCCGGCGCTCGCGCTGGCAGCGGCTTCGAGCCTCGCCTGCACCGCCTCCGATCGCAGTTCCCGCAGTGCGTCCGCAGCGATCCAGCGGCCGGACTTCGTACCGTCGGCGCGGATCTGCTCGGCGGTGGCGATGGCGGCCTTGTTGCAGGCGAGGTTGCGCTTACCGATCTGGCGGAGGGCCCAGTTGGCCGCCTTGCGGACGAAGTTGCGGTCGTCTCCAGCCTCGCAGCGGATGACGGGGAGGAACTGGAGGAGCTGCTCGTCGGGCGCCTTCTTATCGTGGACGGCCAGGCCGGCCATCGTGGCGAAGGCGGCGCGCTTCACGAACTCGCGCTTGCTGCGGCTCCATTTCATCGCGAGATCGTAGCCGTGCGGCGTCCGGTCGACGAAGCCCCATGAGAAGCCATCGCAGACGTCCCACGAGTCGAGATCGCGCACCCAGGATTCGAGCTGCTTCTTCGTCACGGTCTTCGGGTCCTCGACCATGACGGCGACGTGCTTCGCCTCGTGGATGCCGCTGTCCCAGAGCGCGAGGGCGAGCGCGTGGTCGCGAGCACAGCGTTTGGCGATGGCGCGGAGGGTGGGGAGGGAGATGCCGAGCGTGCCGTCGGAGGAGATGCCGAAGCGGGCCATGCCCTCGACGTTCTTCGGGTTGGCGTGGCGGCGGAGCTCAGCGAGGACGTCCTCTGCGGTCATGATGACTGCAGTGTACGGGCGCGTCGCTGACGCGCCCTATTGCATCCATGGTTCGTCGTCAGTGTCATGCTCCGTGCGCTCAGGATTCAACCGGTCGATCGCCCAAGCAGCTGGATTGTCGATGATGTACCTGCGAGTGGCGAGCAACTCGCGGTCATTGCGAACGACTCGCTCGAAATAGTTCCGGTGCCATACCTCATCGATGTACAGTTCCCGCTTGGCGCGCCTTGCGACCGCCGACTTGAACCCAGCGACGACACGGCCGAGCGGCGGAGCCGGGCCCGCCTGATCATCCGAGCCAGAGGATGGCATGGAAGTGGTTCGGCATGACGACGAACTCATCCAGCTCGACTAGTGTCCGGAGCTTAGCCGTTAACAGCCATTCATCGCGAACCAGCTCTCCTGGACGGCTGGGTTCCACCCGCAGTCCGCTCATTCGGCCGAAAATTGCCCGTTGCTCGGGAGCGGAAATCGTCAGGAAGTACGCGCCGCTGGTGGAGCAGTCGTACGCCGGGAGGCGGATTGAGCGACGGTGACCGTGAGGTGCCGGACCTGTCATCGCCGCAGGATACGACCGTGGATGCAATAGGGCGCGTCGCCGACGCGCCCGTACCGGACGGGCTGCGCTGGCGGCCTAACCCTTGCGGGCGTCGCGGGCGCGGTCTGTTTGGCCGAGGAGGCGCTTGCGGATGCGGAGGGACTTGGGGGTGACCTCCAGCATCTCGTCGTCGCCGATCCATTCGAGGGCCTGCTCGAGCGAGAGCTTGCGCGGGGGGATGAGCTGGATGGCGATGTCCGAGGTCGACGAGCGGATGTTGGTCTGCTTCTTCTCTTTCGTGATGTTGACGTCGATATCCTGCTCTCGGGCGTTCTCGCCGACGACCATGCCCTCGTACACCGTCTCGCCCGGCTCGACGAACATCTCGCCTCGGTCCTGGAGGCCGGCGATGGCATACGACGTCACGGCGCCGGTGCGATCGGCGACGAGCGCACCGTTCGTGCGGTGGGGGATATCGCCCTGCCAGGGCTCGTAGCCCTCGAAGATGTGGTTCAGCAGGCCGGTGCCCCGCGTCTCGGTGAGGAACTGGCTACGGAAGCCGATGAGCCCGCGCGAGGGGATGTTGAACTCCAGCCGTACGCGGCCGGTGCCGTGGTTGGTCATGTTCGACATCCTGCCCTTGCGCATGGCGATCGCCTGCGTGACCACGCCGACGTAATCCTCCGGGCAGTCGATGACGAGCGACTCCATCGGCTCGTGGCGCTGCCCGTTGATGTCGCGCGTGATGACCTCCGGCTTGCTGACCGAAAGCTCGAAGCCTTCCCTGCGCATGGTTTCCACCAGAACGGCCATCTGCAGCTCGCCGCGGCCCGCCACCTTGAAGGCGTCCGCGGACTCCGCGGCCTCGACCTGCAGGGCGACGTTCGTGAGGATCTCCCGTTCAAGGCGGTCCTTGAGGTTCCGCGACGTCACAAACTGGCCGTCCTTGCCGGCGAACGGCGAGGTGTTGATCGAGAAGTACATGCTGACCGTCGGCTCGTCCACGTGCACGCGTTCGAGCGGAAGCGGCCGTTCCGGGTCGGTGATCGTGTCGCCGATGTGCGCTTCGGAGAAGCCGGCGAGGGCGACGATGTCTCCGGGGCCGGCGCCGGGCACCTCGGTGCGCTCCAGGCCCTCGAATGCGTACAGGTAGGTGACGCGCGCCCGGTCGACGGCGCCGTCAGCGCGCAGGAGCGCGATCTCCTGCTTCGGGGCGAGGTTGCCGTTCACGATGCGGCCGATGGCAAGGCGCCCGACGAATTCGGAGTAGTCCAGGTTCAAGACGAGCATCTGGAGCGGCGCCGACGGGTCATATTGCGGCGCAGGGATGCTGCGAAGGATCTCGTCGAAGAGCAGCTTGAGCTGGTGGTCCTCGCCATCTGGCGATGTGCGGCAGATGCCGTCGCGGGCGATGGCGTAAAGCACGGGGAACTCGAGTTGCTCTTCGGTCGCGTCGAGGTCGATGAAGAGGTCGTAGATCTCGTTCAGGACCTCTTGCGGCCGTGCGTCCTTGCGGTCAATCTTCTCGCTCACGACGATCGGCGGCACACCGCGCTCGAGCGCCTTCTTGAGGACGAAGCGCGTCTGCGGCAGCGGCCCTTCGCTGGCATCGACCAGCAGCAGGACGCCGTCGACCATCTTCAGCGTGCGCTCCACCTCGCCCCCGAAGTCGGCGTGGCCGGGGGTGTCGACAATGTTGATCTTCACGCCCCCGAAGCGGACGGCGGTGTTCTTGGCGAGGATGGTGATGCCCTTCTCGCGCTCCAGGTCGTTCGAGTCCATGACCCGATCGATAATCTCCTGGTTTTCGCGGAAGATGCCCGACTGCCAAAGCATCGCGTCGACGAGGGTAGTCTTGCCGTGGTCCACGTGTGCGATGATGGCGATATTGCGGATATCCTCGCGGACGGCCGTCTTGGGGTTCGGTGCGATGGTTGTCTCAGTCGTCATTCAGCTTCCAGTTCCGGACACAACAGAAGACGCCGCGAACGGGCGGCGTCCTGCCTACCCACTGTAGCACACACTGATTCTCGGCCCTGCGCGGCTGTGCTAGCATCGGGCATCCGCGCGATTTGAGCGCCGAGACCCTCCGAATGTTGAAGGAGGCCCTGCCGTGTTTCGATTCGGACTCATTCTGCTGGTCGCGCTCTGCGCGACAATCGGCGCCGGCTGTGGAGGCGACGACGACGAGGACCCGCGACCCACGAGGACCGAGCGGTCCGAGGACAACGAGACTCCCACACCGCAAGCGGACGAGGAGGAGACGCCGGTCGAGGGCGAAACTCCCTCGGAGGGCGAGGAACTGTCCTACGACGACCTGATCAGCCTGACGATCACGGACCTCGACGAGTTCTGGACGAACATGGTTCCGGAGATCTACAGCATCGACTACGAACCGCTGGCCGCGATCGGCCCCTACTTCGTATCGACCGGCGATGTGCCCCAGTGCGGTGACGCGGCGGCGGATCCATCGGAGCTGGTCGGAAACGCCTTCTACTGCCCGCTCGGGGACTTCATCGCGTGGGACGAGGAGACGCTGTTCCCACAGCTCTTTGGCGACTACGGCGACTTCGCGGTCGCGCTGGTGCTGGCGCATGAGTGGGGGCACGCCATCCAGACGCGCGGCGAGGTATCGGGGCCGACGATCCTGAAGGAGTTGCAGGCGGACTGCTTCGCGGGCTCGTGGACGGCGTTCGTCGACAGCGGCGAAAGCAACAACCTGATCCTGACACCGGGCGACCTGGACGAGGCGATCGCCGGTTACCTGCAGTTCCGGGATTCGCCGGGCACGTCGGTGGACGACCCGAGCGCGCACGGCAGCGGTTTCGACCGCGTCAACGCCTTCGAGGAGGGCTACAACAGCGGTGCCGTTCGCTGCGCGGACTACGTGAACGAGCCGCCCGTGGTGATACCGCTGGAGTTCTCGTCGCAGGAGGAGTTCGACAGCGGCGGTGACCTTCCATATGAGGACATCGCCCCCCTGATCACGACAGACCTGGAGGCGTACTGGGGGCTCCTGATGCCGGAGCTCTTCGCCACGGACTGGATCCCGCTCACGGCGATAGGCCCGTACTTTGTGTCGGAGCCCGACACACTGCCCGTGTGCGACGAGCGCGAGCCCGATCCCGAGGAGTACGCGGGGAACGCCTTCTACTGTCCGGCCGATGATTTCATCGCGTGGGACGAGGAGGTCCTGATGCCGGAGCTGTACAGCAACTTTGGCGACTTCGCGGTGGCGCTCGTGATCGCGCACGAGTGGGGTCACGCGGTCCAGGCGCGGGCCGGCATTACGGGGCCGTCCACGCTGGACCTCGAACAACAGGCCGACTGCTTCGCCGGGGCGTGGGTCGCGTACGTGATCCTCGAGAACAGCGAGAATCTTACGCTTTCGCCGGGTGACCTCGACGAGGCGATCGCGGGGTTCGTCGTGTTCCGCGACGCGCCGGGCACGCCGGAGGACGATCCGGATGCACATGGAAGTGCGTTCCAGCGCATCGGCGCGTTCCAGGACGGCGTGATCAACGGGGCCGAAGCGTGCCTCAAGTACGCGTCGTGACGGCGCGATGACCAGCCCGATTTCCGTCGCGCTGTGCACGCATAACGGCGAGCGTTACCTGCGCGCGCAGCTCGAAAGCATCGCCGCTCAATCGTTGTTACCGGCGGAGGTTGTCGCGTGCGATGACGGATCGACGGACCGGACTGTCGACATCCTCGAATCGTTTGCGGGCGAAGCGCCCTTCCCGGTACGGGTCGCACGAAACGCAAGGCGATTCGGGCCGGCGAAGAACTACGAGCAGGCGATCGGCCGATGTAGCGGCGACTTCATTGCCCTCGCCGATCAGGATGACATGTGGCTGCCGGCAAAGCTGCAGCGACTCACGGACGCGATCGAACGCGAAGGCGCCGCATATGCGTTCTCCGACGCGCGCCTCATCGACGCGGACGGGCGCGTCGTGGCGGGGAAGACGTTACTTGCCCGGCGCTTCGCGCCCGCGCGCATCGAGCGTGCATTCAGAGACCATCGCGAGCTGGATCTGCTGCTGAAACGCGACTTCATCTACGGCACAACGCTGATGTTTCGCTCGGAATATCGCGAGCTTGTGCTGCCGATCGGAGCGGCGTGGTCGCATGACACGTGGATCGTGAACGTGCTGGCGCTGATGGGATACAGCGGCGCGCCGGTGCCATATCCCGAGCGCGTGCTTGCGTACGAGGCACTGCGCGCGCATATCGAGGACGTGTCAGGGCGAACAGGCAGAAGGGTCACGACGGGCGCCATGGCGCGCCTAGAGAACAAGCTTTGCTACCTGCGGGCCCTGGTCGAG
>JACRBR010000134.1 GCA_016213125.1 Chloroflexota bacterium
GCGATGCGGCCGTCCTCGATAAGGACGTCGGCCGTGCGATCGAGTCCGGACGCGGGGTCGATGACCCGCCCGTTGCGGATGGTGGTGTAGCTAGGCATTCGACTTCCTCAACAGCGCGTACCAGAGAAGTGCCACTATTCCACCCGGCACCATTGCCAAGCCCCCCAGCAACCCATACGACGAGGGTGAACCGCTGTCCTGGTCAGCGTAGTAGAACGCCATCAGGGCAAGCAGGAAGACCCAAATCCCCCACGCAAGTGTTGCCACAATCAAGACCAACCCGGCGTGGAACTCAAAGCCGGTGAGCGGGCGAGGACTCACAGCGCCCCCTTCGCGGCGGCGCGTGCCTGCTTCGTGCCCGTGCGCGTGATGAGCCACAGCACCGCCATACGCACCGCCACGCCGTTCGTCACCTGCTCCTCCACCCGCGACTGCAGCCCGTGGGCGACGTCGTGGCTGATCTCGACGCCCTCATTCATCGGGCCGGGGTGCATCACCAGCGCGCCCGGGTTCGCGCGGGCAAGCCGCTCAGTGTTCACCTGGTACAACCGCGAGTACTCGCGCGCGCCGGGCACGTAGCCGCCCTGCATACGCTCGTGCTGCATCCGCAGCGCCATCACCACGTCCGCGTCGACGATGGCCCGGTCGAGGTTCGTCTCCACGCGCACGGGCGGCAGCCGGTCCTCGAGCGCCTCGCCCAGCCGCGCGGGCGCGAGCGTCGGCGGCGCGCACAGGACCACATCCGCGCCCATCGCCGTCAGCGCCCACGCGTTCGAGCGCGCCACCCGAGAGTGCAGCAAGTCGCCCACGATGACGACCTTCCGCCCGCGCACGTCGCCCAGCGCCCCGCGCATCGTGTACAGGTCGAGGAGGGCCTGGGTGGGGTGCGCGTGCAGGCCGTCTCCCGCGTTCACCACGCTGCACTGCGCGGTGCGCGCGGCCAGGTACGGCCCGCCCGAGCGGTTGTGCCGCATGATGAGCACGTCCGCGCCGACCGCCTGCAGCGTCTTCACCGTGTCGACCAGCGACTCGCCCTTGGACACGCTGCTGCTCGACGCGGCGATGTTGATCACGTCCGCGCCCAGCACCTTCCCGGCCAGCTCGAACGATGTCCGCGTGCGCGTGCTGTTCTCGTAGAACAGCGTGACGACCGTGGTGCCGCGAAGTGCCGGCACGCGCGGAATCTCGCGCGAGAGCACCTCCTTCATGGTGTCGGTGGTCCGCATCACCAGGTCCAGCTCCTCGACGCTGAAGTCGTCGAGATCGAGCAGGTGGCGGCGCTTCCAGCCGCTCTCATCGGTCGATGGCGCGGCGAAAGGTGCGGGCACCACGTCGGGCCGTGCTTCGGTCGTCATCTCGATACCCCAGCTTCCTCGGCCGCCGCCACGCGGACGGAGTCCTCGTCGTCAATCTCCTCGAAGCGCACCTGCACGTCGTCGGCGTGAGACGTTGGGATGTTCTTGCCCACAAAGTCCGCCCGTATCGGCAGCTCGCGGTGCCCGCGATCGACCAGCACGGCGAGCTGGATGCGCCCCGGCCGTCCGTAGTCGATCAGCGCGTCGAGCGCGGCGCGCACGGTGCGGCCGGTGTACAGCACGTCATCCACCAGCACCACGCGCTTCCCGGCGATCTCAGGCAGGTCGCTGGGCTGGATGCTGACGCTGGGGCCGCGTTCGGTCAGGTCGTCGCGGTACAGGCCGACGTCCAGCGTGCCGACCGGGATCTCCTCGGCCTCGAACTCGTGGATGGCGCGGGCGATCCGGGAGGCCAGCGGCACGCCACGGGTCCGCATGCCGATAAGGACGAGGTCCTGCGCGCCTCGGTTGTTCTCGACGATCTCGTGGGCGATGCGGGTGACCGCGCGCCGGATGTCGTCACGGGACATGATGACGTTGGACATCAAAAAGCCTCCATTCCGGCGATCCGGTCGGAGGCCACGAGGGTGTGCGTGCGCGCGTGCGTGCCAGCCGTTTGGCGGTTCATGTCCGTACCTTCCCGGCCTCGCTGGACCGGATTAAAGGACGCGTAAAGCGCTCACAGGCGTCTCCACGATCATAGATCACCCTTGACCGCGCCACAACGCCCCACGCAGCTTCGACTCGTTTGACATATGCTCGCGCTGTCAGCCGAAGACCCTGTGTAAGCTGTGCAGGGGATCGCGCTGCATGGACCGTTTCGCGCACATCCTGGCCTCGCTCGTGCGGCGGCAGCCGGTGCTGCTCGTCACCGCCACGATGCTCGCCGCCCTCGCCCTCTCCTTCGGCATCCCCCGCCTCAAGTTCGAGACCGGGCAGGACAGCCTCCTCGACCCCTCCACCAAGGTGATGCGCGACAACACCCGCTACCAGCAGGAGTTCGGCGGCGACTACCTCATCGTCCTCTTCGAGACCCCTCTCTGCTCCGGCGGCCAGCCCGGGTGCGAGCGCCCTCGGATTACGCAGCTCTTCACCGCGCGCAACCGCGAGGAGCTGGCGCGCCTCGGGGCGGACCTCGAGGCTACCGGCGACTATCACAGCATCATCTCGCCGCTCGACATCCTGCAGTTCGCGCAGGTGCAGATCCAGACGCGCATGGTGACACAGCCCCAGACGTTGGCGGCGGACGAGCAGACGGCGATGGACGAGGCGCGCGCTGCATCGGCGGCGCGCGATGAGTCGCCGGAGCAGCAGGAGGCGGCGGCGCAGGCCGCGAAGCAGGCCGTCGACGACGCCTTCAACGCCGACTTCGGGCCCGACGCCAAGCGCTTCCTCGCCGTGGGCGAGCAGTCCCTCGATAACCCGGCCTTCGTCGAGTTCATCATGTACGGCGCGGATGGGAAGCTGCGGCCGGAGTTCGCCGGCATCTTCCCCGACGACTACTCGGCGCTGATGGTCATCCGTCCGAGGGGCAATCTCTCCATCGATGAGGGCGCGCGCGTCTCCGCCTACGTGCCCGAGACCGTCGCCGGCTACAGCTTCGACGGCGTGACGCCGCTGGCCTCCGGCCCTCCGCTGCTGATCAAGGAGATTAACGACGGGATGAAGACGGCCATGACCCGGATGGCGATCCTCGCCGTCATCATCATGGGTGTCGTGCTCTTCACGGTGTTTCGCGCGCGCTGGCGGCTGCTCTCGCTCCCGGCCGTGCTCGTCGGCTGCGTGGCGGCGTTCGGACTGATGGGCTTCGTCGGCATCCCGCTGACCATGGTCACCATCTCCGGCCTGCCGATCCTGATCGGCCTCGGCGTGGACTTCGCGATCCAGGTGCACAGCCGCATCGAGGAGGAGACGTTCGCGTCCGGCTCGGCGGAGGCCGGCCTCGAGCGCACGTTCCGCGCACTCGGCCCGGCGCTCGCCATCGCCGCGCTCGCCGCGTGCATCGGGTTCATGGTGCTCTGGCTGTCTGAAGTGCCCATGATCCGCGACTTCGGGTCGATGCTGGCCGTCGGCGCAATCATCGTCTTCGTGACCAGCATCGCCCTCATCAGCGGTGTCGTCTTCCTGCGAGAGCGCACCCGCCTCGGCCCCCAGCTGCAGCCGCGCGTCCGCTTCGAGGTCGAGCGCCTCGTAGGCGGCATCACCGCGCGCACGATGGGCCGCCTGCTCCCCATCGCGGCCGTCGCGGCGGTGATCGCCCTGGGTGGGCTGTGGCTCAGCCGCGACATTCCGACGCAGACCGACCCAGAGCGCATGGTGCCATCCAACAGCAAGGTGCTGAACGACCTCCACCACGTCCGCGACGTCGCCGGATCCACCAGTGAGCTGAACCTGCTGGTCGAGACGACCGGCGGCCGCAAGATCACCGACCAGGACGTGCTCGACTGGATGCTGGCGTTCGAGCAGCGGCAGATGCAGCAGCGCACCGCCCTCCGGACCTCGAACAGCATCGCTTCCTTCACTGAGCAGGTGACGGGCACGCGACCGACCACGGCATCGGCCGAATCCGCGCTCGCGTCCGCGCCCCGGTCGCTCGTCGTGAGCGTCGTGAACGACGAGCGCACCATGGCCTCGATCACCTTCGCCATCGGGGATACATCGCTGAGCAGCCAGCAGGCACTGAACGACGCCATCATCGCCGACGCACGACCGCCGGACGGCATCACCGTTGCCCCCGCCGGCATCGCCGTCGTCGGCAGCGCGACGGTCGACGCGCTCAGCAGCAACCGCGACCTCATGTCGTTCGTCGCGATCGCGGCGATCCTGGCGCTGTTGCTCGTGCTGTTCCGCAGCCCTGTGAAGGCGATCGCGCCAATGCTGCCCGTCGTGCTGGCGCTGGGCGCCTCGGCGATGGCGTTCTACATCAGTGGTACCTCGTACAGCCCCCTCACGTCGATCTCTGGACCGCTCATCATCGCCATGGGCACCGAGTTCAACATCCTGCTGATGTCGCGCTACTTCGAGGAGCGTGCGGCAGGCCTTTCCGCCCGCGCAGCGATGTCGACAGCGTCGCTGCGCATCGGCCGGGCGATCGCTGCCTCGGGTCTGACGGTGATGGGCGGGTTCGCCGTGCTGGCGTTCAGTAATTTCCCATTGCTCGACAACTTCGGCCGCGTGACGGCGATCAACATCGGCCTCTGCCTCATCAGCACGCTGATCCTCCTCCCGCCGCTGCTGGTGTGGGCGGACGAGGAACGCCACCTGCCCGCCGCCGCCACGACGGTCCCCGGCTAACCGCCGCGCACATCCCCTCGCCGGATACAAGCGCTCCCCAAGCGCGTTATGCTGCGATCGGCCCGTCGGGCTGCCCGGCTTGGACCCCGGGCACGTCAGCAGGCGAAAGGAGTCACGAGTGCAGCTGGAGGTCACACGCGAGCTGCTGCGCCTCATGGAGGCGGGTGAACCGTTTGCGCTCGCCACGCTTGTGGATGCCCACGGCTCGACGCCCCAGAAGGTCGGCGCGCGCCTCCTGGTCCGCGCGGACGGCACCGCAACCGGCACGCTGGGCGGCGGCTGCATCGAGGCGGAAGTCCTCGAGGTCGCGATGTCC
>JACRBR010000133.1 GCA_016213125.1 Chloroflexota bacterium
CCAGCGCTGGAAAGCGATAGTTGGGTCCGTCGACGGCGGGCGGGCCAGACATCATGCCGAGCATTCGGTCCTCGGGGACAAAGACGTCCTTCACTTCAATGTCCCGGCTGGCGGTGCCGCTGAGTCCGACGACGTGCCAGGTGTCGAGGATGTCGACGTCTTCGACCGGGAACACGGCGGTGCGGTAGTCGGGGAAGCCTCCGGGCAGCATGCGGGGCGCGTCGCCGTCCATGATGATCGTGCCACCGACAATGATTGAACAGTGGGTGCTTCCACTTCCGAAGGGCCAGCGGCCAGTGACGCGATAACCGCCATCGACGATGGTGGCGCGGCCGAAGGGGGCCTGCGCGCCGCCGGAGACGGCGCGCGGCGTGAACATCGCGCGGGTGGTCTCCTCCGGCATATAGGCGGAGATGATGCTGGTGCCGTTGCCGATGCCCACCGCCCAGGCGGTGGAGCCGTCCTGGATCGCGAGCTCCTCGAGGACGCGGACCATGTTGGGGATAGTGTCCTCGAGGCCGCCGTACTTCCTCGGGAGGATCATGTCGAACATGCGGTGGTCGTGGAGGATGCCGACGAGCGCGGGCGGGACCTGGCGGGTGCGCTCGTCTCGTCGGCGTAGGCACGGATGGTGGGCCCGAGTGCCCTTGCGGCGGCGAGCATGTCGGTGGGGGCGCTGGTGATGGTCATGTGTCACTCCCGATTCTTAAGTAGGCGGAGTATATCGGTGGCGGCTGTTTGATTGATGTTTGTGTTTTTCGGGATCGCGTGGCGATGAATCTGGAGGGCCGAGGGGTCAATCAACCATAGATTCAGGCTTTGATTGATTTTGATTGACCGGGGGTGCAGGACAATCAAAGGTCGCGGAACGCGCGCGTTGCCGGCGATCTAGGGCTTCGCGGAGGGTGTACGTCTGCATGGGGCGAGGGTAGGGGAGAGGGGGAGCGATCTCCAAGGGCGCGACTGCACTTTTGGCGAAATTGTTGATGGGTGGGGGAGGCATTGACGTGGTGAATACACGCCGGACGGGATGCTGGCTAAAGCTGAGTGCTGATACGAGCACCTCACCCCCCGGCCCCCTCTCCACGACGTGGAGAGGGGGAGCTGGATTCGTGGGGCCGTGGCGGTTTCGCATGAGCATTGCCGATGGGCGCGGCTCAATCGGGCGCAGCACGCTGCGCCCCTACGAATGGCAGCAGGCTGCGCCGCTACGGGTGGCAGCGGCGGCTACCGTCATGTGGCGGGGTGGGGGAGAATCAGGGGCTTCGGGGAGACCGGGCGGTATTGAGGGAGTGGCGACGTGGCGATCGCGCAGGCTATTCAGCCAATCACGCTGGACGACGAGGGGTTGCGGAAGGCGCTGGAGGATGCGTTTCTGCCGGCGCTGCTGCCGGCCATGGCCCAGGTGACGGGCGACATGTCGCTGCTGGACGACTCGCTGCGGCCGGGGATGATGGCGCCGGGGGTGCCGCAGGGCGGGATGACGCCGGACCAGCAGGATCGTGCGAAGGCGCTGCTGTTCGAGGCGCTGCGGGCGCTGCGCGACGGGCGCGTGCCGCCGCAGCCGCCCCATCCGGTCGAGGACGACCTGCGGCGGATCATGCATTGGATGACGGGCGCGCCGGTGGCGGAGGACTACGTGCCGCTGCTGCTGGAGGAGCTGGCCGAGGACCGGGACGGCCGCGCGCCGGCGTGGCGGAAGGATCCGGCGATCGCGTTCTCCGTGACGATTATCGGGGCGGGGATGTCGGGGATCCTGGCGGCGATCCGGCTGAAGCAGGCGGGGGTGCCGTTCACGATCATCGAGAAGAACGCTGACGTGGGCGGGACGTGGTTCGAGAACACATACCCGGGCGCACGGGTCGACGTCTCGAACATGTTTTACAGCTACTCGTTCGCGCAGAAGGCCGACTGGCCGAACTTCTTCTCGCCGCAGGGCGTGCTGCTGGACTACTTCCGCAGCATCGCGGACGAGTACGGCGTGCGCGAGCACATCCGGTTCAACACGGAAGTGACATCGGCGGCGTTTGACGAGGCGACGTGCTCGTGGAGGCTGAAACTCCGGACGCCAGAAGGCGGTGAGGAGACGCTGGAGTCGCAGGCGCTAATCGCGGCGGCGGGGCAGTTGAACCGGCCGAAGATGCCCCCGATCCGCGGTATCGACCGCTTTGCGGGGCCGTCGTTTCACTCGGCGCGGTGGGACCACAGCGTGAACCTCAAGGGGAAGCGCGTGGCGGTGATCGGCACGGGGGCGAGCGCGGCGCAGTTCATACCGGCGATCGCGCCGAAGGTGGGGGAGCTGACGGTGTTCCAGCGGACGCCGCCCTGGTTCGTGCCGGTGCCGACGTACCACGACGCGGTGCCGTCGGGGCTGAGCTGGCTCCTGACGCACGTGCCGAACTACGCGCACTGGTACCGGTTCTGGCTGTTCTGGTTCTCGACGGACGGGTTGCTGCCGGCGGCGACGGTGGACAAGAGCTGGCCGCACCCGGAGCGCTCGGTGAGCGAGGCCAACGACCAGCTGCGGATGCTGCTGGCGATGTACCTGCAGGGGCAGTTCGCGGACCGGCCGGACCTGTTGGCGAAGGTGATGCCGTGGTATCCGCCGTCATCGAAGCGGATGGTACTGGACAACGGGATCTGGGCGGCGACGCTGAAGCGCGAGAACGTGCACCTTGTTACCGAGGCGATCAGGGAGATCACGGCGACGGGCGTCGTGACGGCGGACGGCGTGGAGCATGCGGCGGACGTCATCATCTACGGGACGGGGTTCCAGGCATCGAAGTTCCTGACGCCGATGACGGTGACGGGCCGGGGTAGGGCGGATATCAACGCGCAGTGGGACGGGGACGCGAGTGCGTACCTGGGGATCACGGTGCCGAACTTCCCGAACTTCTTCATGCTGTACGGGCCGAACACGAACATCGTGGTGAACGGGAGCATCATCTTCTTCTCGGAGTGCGAGGTGCAGTACATCATGGGATGCCTGCGGCTGCTGTTCGAGGGCGGGCACCGGGCGCTGGACTGCCGGCGGGAGGTGCACGACGCGTACGTGTCATGGATCAACGCGGCGAACATGGAGCGGACGTGGGGCGTGTCGACGGTGAACGCGTGGTACAAGAACGAGAAGGGGCGGGTGACGCAGAACTGGCCGTTCAACCTGCTGGAGTACTGGCGGTTGACGCGGGAGCCGGTGGCGGGGGATTACGGGTTTCTCTAGTTCCGGTTGTCAGTCTTCAGTTGTTGGTGACCTGGTTGCCGGTCGCGTGGCGCTGTCGCACGGGGCACGGTGGACGGCTGGGGGGCATGTGGCACGGCGAGCGGCGTTCCTACGGGTACAGCTTCGAACGGGTGTCAAGGCGCGGGGCGCGCCATTTCGCGTGGTTCCGGCGTTATGCTTCTCGAGGAAGCTATGTCTAACGCCGTCAAGTTCGCGCGAGCAACGCTGCTGCCGGGGGGCGAGCATTCGCATGTGTTTCCGCGGCTCGACATAATCATCCTCCTGTTTGCCTCGCTGGTTGGTCTGCTCCTGGTGGTGCTCGACGTCTACCAGCGCTGGATTGCCGTCGATCCGATGGAAACGTTCAACATCGACGGTCACAACAACCCGGCGACCTGGTTTCACGCGGCGATCCTCACGGGCGCATCGCTGAGCGCGCTCGCGATCGCCTTCACGGTGTTCGATGGGCGAAGACGCTGGTCGTGGATGGCCCTCGGCGCGAGTATCGCCTTCTTTTCGATGGACAAGACGATTTCGCTGCACGAGCAGGTTGGCGCCAGGCTCCAGAGCGCGCTGAGTCTTCCCGACGGAAGCGGGCGCATTGCGTGGGAGGTTGCATGGTCTCCCATCATCCTCCTGGTTGTCGTCACACTGGCTTTGTGCGTGGCTGAATCGAACCGGCGGACAAAGCTCTGGACGCTCGGGCTGGTGCTGGGCGGGGCGGCCAAGCTCGCTCTGGAAGCGCTGACCTACCCGTTGCTCCGCATTGAACATACTGCCTGGCTCCATGGACTCGAGGCCGAACTCGAGGAGTCGGTGCAGCTGCTGGCGTTCGCGTGCCTGTTCGCGGGCTTCGCGCAGCTGTTCGTCGACCGGGTATCCGCGCTCGCAAGAGGCGAGATCGCCCTCCTGGACGAAGAACACAGGTCCGAGCGCCTGGCGCTTGGATCTCTGCTGGCGACGCTACCCGCACCGCGGCGAATCGGGGCGATGGCTCGGTGGCTTCCTCGCCCCCTGGAGGACGGCGGGAAGTAGATGCCGTGCACACGGAACACAGCGATGTGACGTGCATGCCCACGGTGCGTTGAGACTTCCCGGGTTAGCACGCACGAAGTAACCAGCCGGCGGGGGTTCTTGTCGATCGACGGCGGCATCGTTTAGGATGCTTCCGTCCGAAGGGGAGTAGCCCCAACGTACGCCATCGACATGCTCCCTCACCATATGAGGGCGGTGGCGCAGTCCCGAGACGGGATGGGCGAGACTTTCGGCCGAACGTGCGCATTGCGTATGTGTCGGCCGGTCTCGCGAGACGGCCGACACGACGCCGAGAGGGAACTGTGTCGGCATTCTTCTTCTCATCGATCCTCATCTTTGTCGCGGAACTGGGAGACAAGTCGCAACTCGTCGCCCTGTGGTTCGCGACGCGCCATCGCTGGTGGCTTGTGCTAGTGGCTGTGACGATCGCTACGCTCGTGGTGCACCTGGGATCCGTCGCGCTGGGGCGCACGTTCGGAGAGCTGCTGCCGGAGCGCGTGCTCTTGACGATCATCGGGATTTCGTTTCTCGGGTTCGCCGCGTGGAGTATCCGTGGCGATAAGCTGGACGATGACGATGCGGTTGCGCGGGCCGTGCCCTGGTTTGGAGCGCTCGGCGTGGTCACGGTCTCCTTCTTCCTGTCGGAGCTGGGTGACAAGACCCAACTTGCGACGGTGTCGCTGGCCGGAAATAGCAGATCCGTCATGGGCGTCTGGCTTGGCTCAACGGCCGGCATGGTTCTCGCGGATGCGCTCGCGATAGGCGCGGGGATCGCCGCCGGAAAGCGCCTGCCGCACCGCACGATCAGTCTCGGAGCTGCGGCGCTGTTCGCGGCTGTCGGACTGCTCACGCTGGGCGGGGCCGCGCTGCGGTAACCGGGTGCGGCGGGCGGGCGCAGCGGGACCGGCAGGTGGCGCTGAGAGCGGCAATGCGGGACCATGCCCGCATGAAACAGATCACCCGCACGGTCGCGTTGGAGGACCTGCGCGACCTCGTCGAGCACTCCTCCGGCGGGCATCTCGCGTACGTTGCGGAGGGCGCACCCCAGGCGGTTCGCGTCGCGGCCCGGCATGATGCGGGGCGCTGGCTGGTCACGCTCCCGCCGGACGCGTCCATTCCCGACGGCGCGCGCGTGGTGCTGCTCATCGACGACGGCGAGTTCTACTTCGAGCTGCGCGGCGTTCGCGTGCGCGGGACCTTGCGGGATGCCGCGGGCGGATCTCGGGAGGTCGTGCCTGAGAAGATCGTCACGTGGGACTACGGCTCCATGCGGCGGAGGACGTCGTGACGGCGGGCGTGGTGGCGGCGGCGACGCCGGGCGATGTGCGGGTTCGTGACGCGCTGCGCCGCGCGATGATCGCGCGCATCGCGACGGTGTCGGCCGGCGGATGGCCGCTCATTATGCCGCTCTACTTCGTGGTGCTCGACGGGCGCATCTACATGAACAATGCGGCCACGTCGCCGACCGTCCGCAACATCGCGGTCAACCCGGGCGTGCTGGTCCTGCTCCAGGTCCGTGAGGGCGAGGTGGTGAGGGTGCGCGGCACGGCGCAATACCTCCGCGATGCGGTGACGATGAAGCGGGTGACGCGCGCGTCCATCCCGAAGTACATGCTGCGACCGCGCGCCCTGTGGTTCTGGCTCCGTAACCTGACGCGCATCGGCACGCGGTCGCAGTACACGCGCGAGCGGCCGGATACGGGCATGATCGAGGTGACGCCGGAGTCCTATGCGGTGGATCCGGCGTAGAACGCGGAGCTCAGCCGTGGGCGACACATGTCTTCTGGCTGAAGACCACCGGCTCAGCGTCTGGCCGTCGTGAGACTCCGGCCAACTGGCCAGCCAAGGGCCGTTAGTACAGCTTCTTGTTGGACTCGGCGTCCATCTTTTCGACAACCTCTGCGGGGACCTGCTGGTAGCCGGCCTGATCGCGGGCCATGAGCGCGAACGAAGGCAGGTCTTCCGGAGCGAGCTGCGTGGCCGGGTCCCACAGCTTCGATCGGATGATGCACTTCGGGCAGTGCATGTAGGCCTCTTCGACGTGGACGGCGATACCGAGGGCGGGACGCCTGCCGTCGACGGCGCAACGCTCGAGCACGGCGTCGTCACGCACGATGGTGGCACGGCCGTTCACGCGCAGCGTCCAGTCAGCGCCGGGCACGACAAAGATCATGCCGATGTGCGGGTTCTGCAGGATGTTCGTGATGGAGTCGGCGCGGTTGTTGCCGGGGCGATCGGGCAGGACGAGCGTCTCGTCATCGAGGACCTGCACGAAGCCCGGGACGTCGCCCTTCGGGGAGACATCGCACCGGCCGTCGGCGCCGGATGTGGCGATGAACACGAAGGGCGCACGCTCGATGAACCAGCGGCAGCCGTCGTCGAGGCGGGACATCTCCTTTCGGAGGGCGGGCTCCGACGGCATCGCCATGACGGTGCGCAGTTGTTCGACGGTGGAGATGGTGTCGGTGAAGGCGATGGCCATGCGTTCGCTCCTTGTACCTGGAACCTGAGACCCGGAGTGTATCGCGGAGGCGGGGCTTCGGACCTGTGCCACTCAGTCGAGGATGCGCCCGCCGATGACGATGGTCAGGCCGGCGGCGGTCACCAGGGCGAACTCGAGCAGCACCGGCACGTTGAGGTGGTCGGTGAGGTAGTGCGAGATGACGCCGGTGGTGAGATAGAACACCAGCAGGAGGAATACAGCGGCCAGGAACCCATCGAGCGGGATGAAGTAGAGGACCCAGCGCGCCTCCCCGGCGATGAGGCCGATGACGGAGGCGAAGACGAGCGCGCGAATCGGATCCGCCTCCGCGTCCCGGAAGACCTCGACCGCAAGCAGCGTGCTGACCAGTCCGAGCGAAACTGCCGCCGGCATCAGGGCAACGTCGAAACCGTACACGACGGAGTAGAAGCCGAACGCCGCGAGATACGTCACGAGGTTGAGGACGAAACGCGCCGCCGGGAACGACGGATCCTCGACGTCAACGGAGATGTGCTCGGCATAGAGAGCGCATGCCATGAGTGCGCCTGCGCCGATGACGGCGGGGATGGCCCAGTACCCCAGGACGACGTCCTCAAGGACCAGGCCTGCAGAGAGGCAGAACAGCACGGGCACGAAGAGGTGCGGTGCAGTGTCTGCGATGGAAGCGAATTGACCGCGGGGGTGACCGCGGACGATACCGTCGGCGCCGAGGCCAACGAGAGCGGTGAGGGTCAAGAGCACCCAGGGGCGGGGCGGGTTCACGGACACGAAGAGCGCGAGCCCCACTGCGAATAGGACGGCGAGTAGCGGGATGAGGCCGGTCCTGGCCGGACCGCGGATGCGCGATGCGAGGGGGCCGTCGTCGAGTGGCCCGTTCTCGAACGGCGGCAGCTTGCGTTCCAACAGGGGGGATGTAGCCATAGAAGAACGCCTCGGGTGGCGGCACCGTGGGAGCGGCGGCCGTCCCTCAGGACTCGGCGATCTTAGCCGTGCATCGCGGGGGGTGTCAAATGAGCGGGCCGTTCACAATGATGTCGATACGCGAGCTGTGTGTGACTGCCGCTACCGCTTGCGGGCGCCCTTCCTTGGGGCCGGGAGGCCGGAAGAGGCGCCATTGCGCGGGGCACGCGCACCGTTCCTGGACGGCGTGCGGACGGTGATCGGCGCGCCCTTCTTCTTGCGCGGCTTCTTTTGCCAGCCGATGGGCTCTTCGCCGTACAGTTCGGCGCCGTTGTACCACCACAGGCGCTCGCGAGCGTCCGCGGGGACGTCCAGCAGGTCAAAGATCGTGTCCCATCGCCGAATGTGGTCGCCGATCTTTTCGGGTGAGGTGTCGGAGCCAAAGATCAGTTTCTCGTAGCCGATCTCGTGGCCGATGAGCCGCCGCTCGACCGCATGCCGCTCGATCGTGGCGCCCCCGGAAATGTCGAAGTAGACGTTGTGGCGCCAGCGGGCCACGGACGCCGCCTCATCGTAGTTTCCGGTCCCGCCAAGATGGGCCCCGATGAGCTTGAGGTCGGGGAAGTTGTTGGCGAGGGTGTCCAGATGGAACGGCCGCATGCGCGTGGCGGAGACGTTGCGCGATGCCTGCCTCCAGATCTTCATCCAACGGTCGTACCCCGCGCGGGCCTCCGGATCCCGCCGGGGGTGGGTGCGCTGATAGTCGATGCCGCCGCCGATGACGCCCATGTGGAGCAGCACCGGCCAGCCGTACTTTTGCGCGGCCTCGTACACGGGGAAGTAGTCCTCGCAATCGTAGTCGCGGCGCACGCCGATCATCTTCAATCCGCGGTACCCCATGTCGTGAAGCTCGGCGAGCCGTTCTACCGACGTCGTCTCCGGGTCGATCATGGCCGTCGGGATGAAGAGGTCGGGGTGGCGGTGCGCGTGCTTAATGGAGTCTTCGTGGGAGATGCCGAAGCGGCCCCCGCACAGCAGGTTGGCCCGCGTGACGCCCGCCTCCTTCGCCCTCCGGTGGAGGTTCTCAACGAGCGGCTTCGGGTCTGAGTCCGGCTTCTCCCAGTTACGGGGGAAGTGCATGTGGATATCGAAAATCTTGCGCACGGCTGCTCCTGTTCCGGGCTGCGGGTGGCCTGGGATGGTGGTATTAGCGTAGCAAGCGGCAGAGGGTGGGCGGTGGGGTGCTGCTGCTTTCGCGCGGGACGCATGCCACTTCATCAAGCCTCGCGGACTGTAGCGCTGTCGCCTGGATCGCAGCGGGTGTCACGACAAGATCCTTCGCCGGGCTCAGGATGACAGCGCAGAATGACATGACGGGGCGTTCTCTACGGGATGAGGCCGGGAGAGCCCTTGTCTTTGAGGGCTTTTCGTTCGTTGGGTGTGGTCATGGGCCGGTCGAGGCCGTACTGCTTCACCAGGTTGTCGAAGGAGAGATCGGGGTTCGAGGCGTCGATCATCTTGTCGTACTTGGGGTCGAGCTGGTCGAGCTTCGACTGGAACGACATGTGGAAGGCGAAGCGGCTCACCATGCGCGTCAGCTTCTTGCTGCCGCAGTCGGGGCATGCGGGCACCCATCCGTCCGCGGGGACCGCCCGGGTGATGATCTCGATGAACTTGCGTTCCTTGTGGCAGGCGAATTCGTAAATGGGCATCGGTTAGTTCACAGTGGACAGTGGACAGTGGACAGTGCACAGCAGAGCGCAGACAGTCCTTCGTTAGTGCCGCGTGTCCTGTTGTTGAGACAGTGTAGCGCGTGCGGGCGGTAGATCAGAGCCTGGATGCGTCAGGCGCGGCGTTCGAGGACGTAGCCGGCGATGTCCTCGAGCGAGGATCGAGCATCGTTGGCGGGAAGGGTGGCGAGCGCGGCGATGGCCTTGTCGCGGAAGTCACGGGCGACGCCGTAGGTCTCGTCGAGGATGTCGCTATTGACGACCATCTGAACCGCCTGAGCGACGAATTCGGCCCTGGGCTTCTTGGTGCGGAAGGCCTTCTTGATCGGGTTGTCCTTCGGGTAGCGCTCCATCAGGAGCAGTGACGGCAGCGTCAGTGTTCCCTGCATGAGATCGCTGCCGATGGGCTTGCCCATCTCCTGCTCGTCGCCGGCAAAGTCCAGGATGTCGTCGACCACCTGGAACGCCATCCCGACGTTGAGGCCGTACGCCGTCAGGGCGTCGATCTGGGCCTGCGAGCAACGGGCGACCATCCCGCCACCCTTTGCGCAAGTGGCAAACAACGATGCAGTCTTCCCCTCGATACGGGCGAAGTACTGCATCGTGTCCTGGCTGTACTCGTACGCGCTGAGGTCCTGGTGCAGTTCGCCGCCGGCGATGGCCATGATCGTGTGCGCGAAGAGGCGCACGACCTTCGTGTTATCGGTGCGGGAGATGAGCTCGGCGGCGTGCGCGAACATGAAGTCACCCAGCATGACCGAGGCGGCGTTGTTGAACAGCGCGTTGGCCGTGGGTTGGCCACGGCGCGACGGTGAGGCATCGATCACGTCGTCGTGGACGAGGGTCGCAGTGTGCAGCAGTTCAATCGAAGCGGCCAGCGGAACGTGAAGGTCCGCGTTGTAGTCCCCGAACCTGCCCGCGAGGAGCGCGATGGCGGGCCGGACTCGCTTCCCCCCGCCGCCGAGCACGTGTTCGAGCATCCGGGACAACGCCGGGAAGTTCTCGACGTGCTTGATGCGGTCGAACGTGTCCTCGACGAGGCGAAGATCCTCCTGGGCCGGTCCGTAGATGGAAGCGACCTTCATCACGCGCTCGCTCCCTTCGCGGTTGAAGGCGAGGCCGATGGAGGGATGCCAAAGAGTCTCAGGGCGTTGTTTGTCGTCGTATCCGCCACAGTCTCGACCGGTACGCCTTTCAGTTCGGCCACCCTCGTGGAGGCCTCGGCCACGTAGGCAGGCTCGTTGCGTTTGCCACGGAAGCGCTGGGGCGCTCCGTAGGGGCTGTCCGTTTCGAGCACAAGGTACTGTAACGGCGTCTCACGCACGACCTCAGCCAGCATGGCAGCTTTGGGATGGGTGACCGACGTATGCACCGAAATCATGAAACCCAATTTGAGGTAGGCCGCGGCCAGGGCAGCATCAGCACTGAAGTAGTGCATGACGCCCAGCGGCCGGCCATCGGGGAGCCGCCCGCCCATCGCGCGCGACCACGACTCGAGGAGCGGGAGCATCTCGTCGTGGGCGTCGCGCGCGTGGACTGCGACGGGTTTGCCCACGCGGGCCGACGTGTCCAACTGACGTCGGAAGACGGCGGTCTGGCGATCGCGCGGGGAGAGGTTGCGGTAGAAGTCGAGGCCGATCTCGCCGACCGCGACAACGCGCGGATCGCGGGCGATGGCCTCCAGGGCGTCCAGGTCGCCGTCCGTCGCCTCGGCGGCGTCGTGCGGGTGCACGCCCGCGGCTGCCCAGACCAGCGAGTGGCGGCGAGATAGCGCGAGGGCGCGCTCGCTGTTTTCGGCGGTAACGCCGAGCGTGATGATACCGATGAGGCCATCGTGTTCGGCGCGCCCGATGATGGCGTCGCGGTCGGCGTCGAAGTCCTTGTCGTGGATGTGGCTGTGCGTGTCGAAGAGGCGCATCATCAGGCCGAGAGCCGCGCGTCTCCTTCGCCGTCCGTGACGTCGATCTTCTTGAACAGGGGCTGTGCCGCGGCGAGCTTCGCGCCGGGCGCGAGGCGGTCCGCGGACCAGCCCGCGTCCTCGATGGGGCCGTCGAGACCCAGGTACTCATGGATCTGCCGGCTGGAGAACGGGAGGTACGGATACAGCGCGACCTTGAGCGCGTTGATGACGCAAAGCGCGACATACAGCGACGTCCCGGTGCGCTCGCGGTCGGTCTTCGCCGTCTTCCAGGGTTCCGTCTCATTCAGGTAGGCGTTGGCTTCCTGGGCGACCGACATTGCGGTACCCAGCGCTGCCTTCAGATGCACCGACTCGATTTGCGATGCGACCTCGGCGAGCATGGACTGTGATCGGGCGAGGATGCGCTCGTCCCGTGGATCCAGTGGTCCAGGCTGCGGCACGACGCCATCGAAGTTCTTGCCGGTCATCGCCAGCACGCGGTTCACCAGGTTGCCCCACGTCGCGACGAGCTCGTCGTTGTTGCGGCGGATCATCTCCGCCTCGGTCATATCGGTGTCGGAGGTCTCCGGGAAGTTGGCGGCGAGACCGTAGCGAATCATGTCCGGCTGGTATCGCTCGAGATACGACAGGACGCTGTCACCGACGCCCTCGCTCTTCGATGCCTTCTCGCCCTTAAAGGTGACGTACTGGTTGGCTGGGACGTTCGTCGGGAGGTTGAGGCCTTCGTATCCCATGAGGACGGCCGGCCAGAACAGGGCGTGGAAGAAGATGTTGTCCTTGCCGACGAAGTAATAGGTTTCGGCTGCCGGATCCTCCCACCAGCGCTTCCAGGCGTCGGGTTCGCCCCGGAGCTGAGCCCACTCCTTTGCGGCCGAGACGTAGCCGATGAATGCCTCGAACCACACGTAGATGCGCTTGCCCGGCCCCAGGTCCTCCACGGGGATGCTAACGCCCCACTCCATGTCGCGCGTGATCGCGCGATCCAGCAGCCCCTCTTCGGCCCAGGCAATGCTGTAGTTCTGCACGTGCTTGCGCCAGCCGTGGCGGGACCTGAGCCACTCGAGCAGGCGCGGGCCGAACGCGCTGAGACGGAAGAAGAAGTGCTCGGTCGGACGCATCTCCGGCGTCGCGCCGCTGATGCGGCTCCTCGGATCGATGAGCTGGTCGGGGTCGAGGGTCCGGCCGCAGTTGTCGCACTGGTCGCCGCGGGCCTTCTCGTATCCACAGTTGGGGCAGGTTCCTTCGACGTAGCGGTCGGGAAGGAAGCGCCCGGCCTGCCGATCGAAGAACTGCTGCGTCGTGCCCTTGTAGACGTGGCCTTTCCGCAGGAGCGTCATGAAGAAGTCGTGCACGACCTCCTCGTGGTTCTTGGTGCCGGTGGTGGTGAAGAGGTCGAACGAGATCCCCAGCTCCTGCCAGTATCGCAGGAACTCGGGATGAAACTGGTCGACCACCTCCTGCGGCGTCCGTCCCTCGTTGTCGGCGCGGACGGTGACGGGCGTGCCGTGCTGGTCGCTCCCGGACACCATGAGGACGTCGTTGCCGGCCAGCCTGTGGTAGCGCGCGAAGATGTCGGCCGGGAGATAGGCGCCGGCGATATGGCCAAGGTGGAGCGAGCCGTTGGCATATGGCCAGCCGACGGCGACGAGGATACGGCGCGGGTCGTGGGTTTCAGCCAAATCGCCGGTATTGTAGACCATCCCACGCTCGGTGGGCGTAAGCAGTTGGGAATTCCTGTGGAAGGAGCGGGGCATGGGCGCGGGTTCGTCGTTTGGCGCCGACGCGGACATCTACGACCGCTCGCGGCGGCAGCTCATTCCGTGTTTCGACGACTTCTATGGTATGGCGGTGAAGGGCGCGCCGCAGGACCGCGAAGCACGACTGCGCGTGCTGGATCTTGGCGCGGGCACCGGCCTGCTGTCCGCCTTCTTTGCGGATGCGTTTCCGCGCGCGAGCTTCGTCCTGACCGACGCCGCGCCCGAGATGCTGGAGCGGGCGAAGGCGCGGTTCGCCGGCGATCTGGGCCGGTACGAGTTCGTGGTGAACGCGCACGAAGAGCCGCTGCCGGCGGGGCCGTTCGATCTGGTGATATCGGCGCTTTCGATTCACCACCTCGATGACGAGGACAAGCGATCGCTCTTCAAGCGCGTTCGTGACGCGTTGCGTGAAGGTGGCGCCTTCATCAACGCGGACCAGGTGCTGGCGCCGTCTCCCGGGCTGCACGCGAGATACCACGCGCAGTGGATGGCCGAGGCGCGGGCGTTGGGTGTGACGGAGGGTGACCTGGCGGCGGCGATGGAGCGCATGACCCACGATCGTTGCGCGACGCTCGAAGACCAGTTGCTCTGGCTGCGTTCGGCCGGGTACGCCGATGTCGATTGCGTGTACAAGCGGGGGTTCTTCGCCGTCATGTGCGCGTACACGTAGAGCAGGGGCCGGTTCCGGCCCCTGCTCTACGAACGGCAATCGGTGGACGGTGATGACTGCCTAGTCGCCGCCACCTGACGCGAGCCCGAACTCGGGCACGAACGTCCTGTTTGAGGTCGAACCGGACTGCTCGGGAGCGGCGCCCTCCACGTCGATGCGCGGGAGCCATGCAAGCCACGACGGCAGATACCAGTTCTTGTCGCCCAACAGTTCCATGCTGGCGGGAACGAGGATCGAGCGGACGATGGTGGCGTCGAGGAACACAGCGACGGCGAGGCCGAAGCCCATCTGCTGCAGGTCCACCATATCTCCGAGGGCGAACCCGCCGAACACCATGAGCATGATGGCCGCGGCGCCCGTGATGATGCGGGCCGTTGAGCGCAGGCCATAGGCCACCGCACCGGTGTTGTCGCCCGTCTCGCCGTAGCGCTCCTGGATCCGGCTGAGCAGGAACACGTGGTAGTCCATGGAGAGGCCGAACAGTACGGCGAACAGGAAGATGGGCAGGAACGCCGCGACGGTGTCGACCTGGTGGAAGCCGAGGAGGCCGGCGCCGACGCCGTGCTGGAACACCAACACGATGAGGCCGTACGCCGCGCCGACTGAAAGCAGGTTCATGATGATGGCCTTCACCGGGATGACGATGGAACGGAAGACCATGAGCAGCAGCACGAAACTGAGGGCGAGCACGAAGCCGATCACCACAGGGAGGTAGCTGTTCATCGTGTTCACGTAGTCGGTCGTGCCGGCGGAGGCGCCGCCGACGTGCGCCTCCAGGCCCGTGCCGTCGAAGGCGGCGGGTACATACGCGTTTCGAAGGCGGTCCACGACCTGGCGGGCGGGCTCGCCGATCGGGTCGCCGTTCACGAGGACGTGGACCGCGGCGAGTGCGCCGTCGTCGCTGTAGTCGATCTTCGCAATGCCGGCGAAGTCGCTGTCGGACTCCACCTGGTCCCGCAACCGGGCGATGGCGTCCTGCCCCGCGGCCGACCTGACGTCGCCCTCGACGAGGACGTACGCAGGCCCGATGCGACCGGCGGAGAACTTCGTGTCGAGCACGCGGAAGGCCTGGCCGGATTCGAGCTGTGCGGGCATCTCGCTCATGCCGGGCGAGCCCAGGTTGATCGTCAGCGCCGGGATTGCCGCGCCGATCAACAAAATGAGCGTGGCGGAGGCCGCGATGACCGGGTGGCGAATGACGGCGGCCGTCGTCTTGTCGAAGAAGCCGTCCTTGCGTCCGGCGTCACTCGTGCTTCCGCGGCCGGGAAGGTGAAGCCAGTTGACCCGGTCGCCCAGCAGGCTGAGCACGGCGGGCAACAGAGTAAGGGCCAGTGCGACGGCGGCGATCACCACGAAGATCGCGCCGATGGCCATGCCCTTGAACAGGCCGGAGGGGACGATGAAGAGACCCGACAGCGCGATGATGACGGTGATGCCGGAGAAGAGCACCGCCCGGCTGGCGGTGTCGCCGGCCCGTCCGATGGCCTCGACCTTCGCCACGCCCTTCGCGCGCTCCTCGCGGAATCGCTCGACGAGGAAGAGGGAGTAGTCGATGCCGACGGCCAGTCCGATCATGGTGATCATGTTGACGACGACACTGCTGATGTTGAAGAACCGGCTGATGAATGCCGTCGCGCCAAATGCGACGACGATCCCCAGGAAGCCGAGCACGATGGGCACGCCCGCCGCGACCGCCGCGCCAAACACGAACAGCAGGACGATGAGCGCGGCTGGGATGCCTACCATCTCCCCCCGCGCGAGGTCGCGTTCCGCCGTCTTGTTCCAGTCGCGGCTAATGGAGCCGTCGCCGGCGCTCACTGCCTTGAAGCCGTCGCGCTCCATGTCGTCGAGCACGCCAAGCATCGGGCCGACGGTGTGCTCGGCGTCAGCGATGTCACCCTTGAGAACGACAGGGAGGATCAAGGCGAGACGGTCCCGGGACACGAGTGCCTCGTTGCCTGTCTCGTAGTACGACGTGACCGAGGCAGTCTCAGGAAGGGCACGGAGCCGCGAGGTAAGCTCGCCGACATACGCGCGGAACTGGGGGTCATCGACGCTTGCGGCCACCCCCTGCACGACGACGGTCTCCTCAGGCGGGATTTCGCCGTAGATGTTCTCGTAGAGGCGCTGCGCCGTCTGGGACTGACTTCCATCGATATCCTGCGCATCGTTGAAGTTCATCTGGCAGGAGCTGCCGACCGCCGCGGCGATCAGGACAATCCAGAACGCGATCGCGATCCAGGGGTGGCGTGCGCTGCCGCATGAAAGGCTGCCGGGCGAATTTCGATTTAACATAAGAACCCCTCCTGCGCTCTCCTGCGCTCCCTTGTCTTCCCGGGTAAGTGTGGGTCAGGTGGGGCGCGCGTCGAATCGGAGTAGAGGCGTACCGGGCCGGGGCACTTCGGTGGAGTGGGTGTCTCCTCCGAAAGTCGGAGGCGGGCGGCGTCAGTCCCGGTGCCACCTGGCGTACGCGGCG
>JACRBR010000136.1 GCA_016213125.1 Chloroflexota bacterium
CGAGGAGATCGTGCACGGGATCCCGGGGAAGCGGGTGATCAAGGACGGAGACGTCGTCAGCCTGGACCTGGGCTGCACGTACAAGGGGTTCGTGGCGGATCACGCGGTGACGGTGGTGGTGGGGGTCGGCACGCCGGAGACGCGGAAGCTGGTAGACGTAACGAAGCAGGCGCTGTGCATCGGGATCCAGAACCTGCGGCCGGGGAACCGGCTGGGGCAGGTGGGTCAGGCGATTCAGGACTACGTCGAGGGGCAGGGCTCCGGCGTGGTGCGGGAGTACTGCGGACACGGGGTCGGGCGCGCGATGCACGCGGAGCCCCAGGTGCCGACCTACGGGCCGGCGGACAAGGGTCCGGTGCTGACGAAGGGCATGGTTATTGCGATCGAACCGATGGTGACAGTCGGCGACTGGCGCACGAAGCAACTTGACGATAAGTGGACCGTGGTGACGGCGGACGGGAGCCTGGCGGCACATTTCGAACACACGATCGCGGTGACGGACGGCGAGCCGCTGGTGCTGACGGTGCCTTGAGGTTGAATCTGGGAGTATTGGAACTTTTGATTCGCGTTTTGGCGGGGATTTGGTATATTTATTCGCTTGAGGCCACGGGTCTCGGGAAGGGAGCGCATGCCTAAGAAGGACGCGATCGAGGTAGAGGGGGTCGTCAAGGAACCTCTGCCCAACGCGATGTTCAAAGTGGAGTTACCGAACGGCCACCAGGTTCTTGCGCACATCTCGGGGAAGATCCGCCTCAATTTCATCAAGGTATTGCCGGGCGACCGTGTGCTGGTCGAGCTCTCGCCATACGACCTGGGCCGCGGCCGCATTACGTACCGGTTCCGGTAGTCAGGGACCACCGACCGCGCGGGCTGAAAAGCCCGCGCTACAGACGAAGGGAAGACGACGCGGGCTGAAGGCCCGCACACTACGGATAGGCAGAAGGAACGGTCATGAGAGTCCGGGCTTCGGTGAAGAAGCGCTGCGACAAGTGCAAGATCATCAAGCGGCATGGCGTGTTGCGCGTCATCTGCGAGATCCCGAAGCACAAGCAGCGGCAGGGATAAGAGGAACATGGCACGCATCGCCGGCGTCGACATTCCGCGCGACAAGCGCATCGATATTTCGTTGCGCTACATCTTTGGCATTGGAGGCTCGACCGCGCGCCGCATCGTTTCGCAGGCGCAGGTTGAACCCGCCACCAAGACGCGCGACCTGACGGACGAAGAGGTGAACCGCATCCGCGAGCTCATCGACAAGGAGCACACGGTAGAGGGTGACCTGCGCCGTGAAGTGCGGCAGAACATTCAGCGGTTGATCGAGATCAACTGCTATCGCGGCATCCGGCACCGCCGCGGGTTGCCGGTGCGGGGACAGCGAACGCGCACGAACGCGCGAACGAAGCGCGGGGCGCGGCGCACGGTGGCGGGCAAGAAGAAGGCGGCCGCCAAGAAGTAACTCACCGCCGGGACCTGGTTCGTGTTGGGACGGCAGTCCGGGGGCAGACGGGCAGAGGAGACGCATGGCCGAGCGAAAAGCGACAACCAAGAGCAAGGGGCGCAAGCGCGAGAAGAAGTCGGGGCCGCGTGGGAAGGCGTTCAGCCAGGCGACCTTCAACAACACGCTGGTCACGCTGACGGACCCGAGCGGCAACGTGCTCTCGTGGGCCAGCGCCGGCCAGGCCGGGTTCAAGGGATCGCGAAAGAGCACGCCCTATGCAGCGCAGCTCGCAGCGGAGAATGCCGCGCGCCGCGCCATGGAGCACGGGCTGCGCCAGGTCGAAGTGCTGGTGCGCGGCCCGGGAAGCGGCCGCGAGGCCGCGGTGCGCGCGCTGCAGTCGAGCGGGTTGATGGTGCTGAGTATCAAGGACGCAACGCCGGTGCCGCACAATGGCTGCCGGCCGCCCAAGCGCAGGCGCGTGTAGGCCGACCGACGGACAGACGGAGGATAGAGGGATGGCTCGATATACAGGACCGGTCTGCCGCATCTGCCGCCGCTATGGCGAGAAGCTGATGCTGAAGGGCGACAAGTGCGTGGCGAAGTGCACGCTGGACAAGCGGCCGCAACCGCCGGGCGCCCAGCAAACAGGCCGCCGCCGCAAGCTCTCCGACCGGGCGTTGCAGCTCAGGGAGAAACAGAAGGCGCGGTACTCGTACGGCGTGCTGGAGAAGCAGTTCGTGCAGTACTACAAGGACGCGGTGCGCCAGCCGGGCGTGACGGGCCAGAACCTGGTGCGGCTGCTGGAGATGCGCCTGGACAACGTCGTGCTGAAGATGGGGTTCGTGGACTCGCTGAAGCAGGCGCGTCAGGTGGTGCGCCACGGCCACATCATGCTGAACGGCCGCAAGACGGACGTCCCTTCGGCCGCGACGAAGCCGGGGGATGTCGTCGGCTGGGTCGCCGGCAGCAAGAAGAGCGAGTACTACAAGTTCGCGCAGGAGAACATCGGGAGCAAGTCGTTCCCGGCCTGGGTGAACGTGGACTCGGGTGCGATGACGGGCCGAATCATCTCGCACCCTGACGTGGCAAACATGCCGACGAAGTTCGATCCGGCTGTCATCGTGGAGTACTACTCACGCTAATGGGCATCATGACTGACGGCGCGCGGAACTTGCTTACGGCGCTAGCGCCCACGATCGGCCCAGGAGGAAGAGAGTTGAACGAGCTAGAGCCCGCGCACATCGAGGTAGAAGAAGAGACCGAGACGTACGTGCGCATCGTCGCCGAACCGCTGGCCGCGGGCTTCGGCACCACGCTGGGCAACGCGCTGCGACGCGTGCTGCTGAGCTCGCTTCCGGGCGCTGCGGTGACCTCGGTGCGTATCGAGGAGGTGGAGCACGAGTTCTCCACCATCCCGCACATGAAGGAGGACACGACGGAGTTCCTCCTTAACATCAAGGAGATCCGCCTTCGGGCGCTCGCGGACCGGCCTGCAAAGCTGTACCTCGAGGCCTCAGGCGAAGGCCCGGTGACCGCGGGCTCCATCCAGACGACGGCCGACTACGAGGTGGTCAACCCGGAGTTGCCGCTGGCGACGCTCGACGCGCCCGAGGGCCGACTGACCGTCGAGCTGAACGTGGAGCCAGGCCAGGGGTACGCGCCGGCCGGTCACACGGACGGACTCCCGATCGGGGTGATCCCGGTCGACGCGATCTTCTCGCCCGTGCGGCGGGTGAACTTCCACGTCGCGCACACGCGCGTGGGCCAGATGACGAACTACGACCGGCTGACGCTGGAGGTCTGGACCGACGGCACCATCCCTGGCATCGACGCGATCAGCAAGAGCTCGGACATCCTGATCGACGAGTTGCGGATGTTCGCACAGCTCGGCAAGCCGCTGCCGCCGACCGTCGAGCGCGGCCTGGGTGTGGGGACATCGCTGCCGCCGGACAAGTACAACATGCCGATCGAGGACCTGAACCTCTCGGTGCGTGCGTACAACTGCCTGAAGCGCAGCGGCCTGATGACGGTCGGTGCGGTGCTGGAGAAGAGCGAAGACGAGCTGCTTTCGCTCCGCAACTTCGGCCGGAAGTCGTACGACGAGCTGCGCGACAAGCTGGCCGAGATGGGCCTGCTGCCGCCGCCGGAGGAGCGTGGCGACGACTACGACGGCGGCCTGCCGATCGGCCGGGCGCCGTCGGGGACCGAGGAGGGTGGCGAAACGGCCGAGGACCTGAG
>JACRBR010000135.1 GCA_016213125.1 Chloroflexota bacterium
ACTCCACCGACTCGCTGCACAGCGCGGTCGTCGAGATCGTCGTGCAGAAGGGCGCGCGCGTCCGCTACACGACGATCCAGAACTGGTCCACGAACGTCTACAACCTGGTGACGAAGCGCGCTGTCGCCTACGAGGACGCCGTCATGGAGTGGGTGGACGGCAACCTGGGCTCGCGCCTCACGATGAAGTATCCCAGCGTGTACCTGATGGGGCCGCGCGCTCATGGCGAGGTGCTCTCGCTGGCGATGGCCTCCGACGGGCAGCACCAGGACGCGGGCGCGAAGATGGTGCACGTCGCGCCGGATACCACCTCAACCATCATCTCGAAGTCGGTGTCGCGCGGCACCGGCCGCACCAGCTACCGCGGCGCGCTGCGCGTCGAGCAGGGTGCCGTGCACTCGAAGGCGACCGTGCGCTGCGACGCGCTGCTCCTCGACGAAAAGTCGCGCTCGGACACCTACCCATTGATGGAGATCAACGAGGACCAGGTGAACATCGGCCACGAGGCGTCCGTCTCGAAGGTGGGTGAGGACCAGCTGTTCTACCTGCAGTCGCGCGGCATCACCGAGGTCGAGGCGACCAAGATGATCGTGAACGGCTTCGTGGAGCCGATCGTGAAAGAGCTGCCGATGGAGTACGCGGTCGAGCTGAACCGCCTCATCGAGCTCCAGATGGAAGGCGCTGTAGGGTAGTCGCCGAGAGGTCGGAGGTCAGAGGTCGGGGTTGCTGACCGCGAGACTTCCTTGAGATCGGAATCCGATTGTGACGAGTGAAGTGCTGGCCCCTGGAATCCCGGGCCTGACCGCTGCCGATGTCGAAGAGATCATCTCCCGCCAGAACGAGCCCGCATGGCTGGCCGAGCGGCGCCGCGAGGCGTGGCGTCTCTACGAGTCCATGGAGCTGCCGGACCCCGGCGACGAAGAATGGCGGCGGACGAACCTGCGCGAGATGACCTTCGCGGCCGCACGGCCTGTGCAGCTCGATCAGTCCGCGGCCACAACTTCATCGAAGGTCGTCGTCAGCGACCTCGCATCGGCAGCTCGCGAGCGGCCGGAGCTGATTCAACGCCATTTGCACTCGTCGGTGCGTCCTGACGAGTGGAAGTTCGTCGCGCTGAATGCGGCCCTGTGGTCCGGCGGGCGGTTCGTGCACGTGCCCCGGGGCGTGGAGGCCACGGTGCCCCTGCAGCTCACGACGGCCGGACTGAACACGGGAAGCGCCGCCTTCCCCCGCACCCTCATCGTCGCTGAGGCCGAGAGCCGCGTGCACATCATCGACGACAGCGCGTCGGCTGGCGGCGGCTTCATCAGCGCCGTCACCGAGATCATCGTCGGAGATGGCGCGCACGTCGAGTACTACGACATCAACCGCTGGGGCGACGGCGTCCTGAACTTCAAAACCGTCCGCGCCGTGTTGGGTCGCGACGCAGAGTTCACGGCGCTGACGGCCGGCATCGGATCGAAGCTCACGAAGATGCGACTCGACGTCGAGATGCCGGAGCCGGGCGCGCGCACGCAGCTCCTCGGCGTCACGTTCGGCAGCGGCAAGCAGCACTTCGACTACAACACGCTGCAGAACCACCACGGCCACCACACGATCAGCGACCTGCAGTTCAAGTCGGCGCTCACCGACGAGGCGTCGCTGGTCTGGTACGGCATCACGCGCATCAACCACGGCGCATCGGCCAGCGAGGCGAACCAGACGTCGCGGAACCTGCTGCTCAGCGACCACGCGAAGGCAGCCCCCATCCCGATCCTGGAGATCGAGGCGTACGACGTCGCGAAATGCAGCCACGGCGCCACCGCCGGGCCCGTCGAGGAGACCGAGCTGTTCTACCTGGAGTCGCGCGGCGTCCCGAAGGACGTGGCGGAGCACATGCTGGTCGAAGGGTTCTTCGCCGACGTGATCGCCCGGATCCCGGACGCGGCGCTGCGAGAACGCGTGCTGGACGCCGTGCTGGTGAAGGCGGGCGGCCGCCTCGAGTCGATCACATGGGACGAGGTGCTGTCCGCGTAGGTACGAGAACACCCGCCGGACCCAAGAGCCGAAACACTGGGCATCGAGGGCACAAGTACAGGGGAGCCAAGGAGTCGATGGCACTGGTAACAATCGCGAAGACAGGTGACACCGCGCCGGGCACTATCACCGTGCACGAGGTGGGCGGTAACCGCATCGCGCTCTGCAACGTCAACGGCCGCTTCTACGCCATCGACGACGTCTGCACGCACGACGGCGGACCGCTGGACCAGGGCCAGCTCGAGGACAACCTCGTGGAGTGCCCTCGCCACGGCGCCCGCTTCGATGTCACGACAGGCCGCCCGATGACACTCCCGGCGGTTCGGCCGGTGAAGACATATCCGGTGCAGATCGAAGGTGACGATATCAAGGTGGACGTGAGTTCGTGACAGCAAAGCAAGACTTCGCCGCATGGGTGAGCCCGCTGGCCGCGCGCGATCGCGATGCCCGCGCCGAGGCCGCGCGCCTCGCGCGGTCCCTGAGTGCCGGCGACCTGACGAAGCCGACCGCCGACGCTGGCTGGTCCGTGGGCGACGAGCTCAAGCACATGGCGTCGTCCGACCCCGACTTCCTGAAGGTGCTGGGTGCCATCCTCGGCGGTGAAGCCGTCGACATGACCGTCTTCGCCGATATCGATGCCAGGAACGCGACTCATCTCGCCGAGCGGCGCGAGCGCTCGATGGACGAGACCGCGACCGAGCTCGAGGAGAGCGGCCGCTCCATGGGCGTGCTGCTCGCCCGCCTGACCGATGAAGACGAATCCCGGCAACCCGAGGGACTGCCGTTTCCCCTCCGCGCGTTGATTGACGGCTACACGATGCACGCGCCGTACCACGTAGAGCAGATCAAGGCGGCGCTCGGGGCGCCTGAGACGACAGGGCGATGACGTACGACGTTCACCAGATACGGCAAGACTTCCCCATCCTGTCACGCACCGTGCACGGGAAACCACTCGTCTACCTCGACAACGCGGCCACCACGCACAAGCCGCGCCAGGTCATCGACGCCCTCGTCCACTACTACGAGCACTACAACGCCAACATCCACCGCGGCCTGCACACGCTGGCGGAAGAGGCGACGGCGGCCTACGAAGCCGCGCGCGTGAAGGCCGGCCGCTTCATCAATGCCGCCCACCCCGAGCAGGAGATCATCCTCACGCGAAACACGACGGAGGGCATCAACCTCGTCGCGAACGCCTGGGGCCGCAAGTTCCTCAAGCCCGGCGACGAGATCGTGTTCTCGGCGATGGAGCACCACAGCAACCTGGTGCCGTGGCACCTCATCGCGCTGGCTACCGGCGCCGTCGTCAAGTACGTCGACATCGACGAGACTGGCCACCTGGTTTGGGACGACGCCGTGGCGAAGATCGGCGAGCGTACGAAGATCGTCGCCATCTCGCAGATGTCGAACGTGCTGGGAACGATCAACCCCATCAAGGAGCTTGCGCAGCTGGCGCACAACTACGGCGCCGTGCTGCTGGTTGACGGCGCGCAGAGTGTGCCCCACATGCCCATCGACGTGCAGGATCTGGACTGCGACTTCCTGGCCTTCTCCGCGCACAAGATGCTCGGCCCGACGGGCGTCGGCGTCCTGTATGGCAAGCGCGAGATCCTCGACGCCATGGACCCGTTCCTGGGCGGCGGCGAGATGATCATGAAGGTCACGTACGAGACCAGCACCTACGCCGCGCT
>JACRBR010000139.1 GCA_016213125.1 Chloroflexota bacterium
ACAGAGTGTCGTCAGCGGCCGTAAGGGCGCTCTGTGCAACGAACATCTCGTCGGCCGAGGCTCCCTCATCGAGGTCTGCGAGCCGCGAACGGGCCGCGGCGAGGCCGTCAGCAGCGGCCGCCACCGCCGCTTCAGCGGCAGCAATCTGGGTGGCGTCCGCGCCATCGTTGAGCCTGTCGGCCTTCTCCTCCGCGGCGTCGAGGTTCGCCCGAGCCACGTCCACGGCGCCTTCACTCGTCGCTGCCGACTCCGCGGCAGTGAGGTAGCTGGAGTTGGCCGTGAGCACCGCCGAAATGTCGCGCGCGAGCGCCGCATCGTCGGTCGAGGAGATGTCCGCCACGAGCACGTCGAGGGTCGACTGCGACAGGGGAACGGCAGACGAAGCGCAGACCTCCGGCCTGGAGAGCGTCTGGAGGCAGTACGTAGATAGGGCGCTGAACAGCACGCCTTGGGCCGCGGACATCCGCGCGTCTGCGTCCTCCGCCATTCGCTCGGCTGATGACAGCGATGCCTCAGCGGCGGCGACTCCGGCCTCGGCCGCGGCGACGTCTGCGTCGGAGGCGCCGTTGCGTAACTGCGAGAGCGTGTCCTCGCTCTCTGCGAGCGACGCCTCCGCTTTCGTAACGGCGGCGCGCGCCGCATCCAAATCAGCGGAAGGTGCGCCGTCCTCGAGCTTGCGCACGTCGTCGTCGGCCTTGTCCCGGCTGGCCCGAGCGGCAGAGACGATCTGCTGGGCGCTGGCGATCTCAGCGAACGATGCACAGTTCAACAGCTGCGTGAGCTTCAGCCGTGCCAGCTGAATGTTCGCCTCGGCCGCTACCACGCCGTTGTCCAGCTCGTCGCTCTCCATCAGGGCGAGGGTCTGCCCTGCAACCACCCGATCGCCCAGCTTCACGTCTACACGCTTGACCCGGCCGGTCATCGCGAAGCTCAACGATGCCGATTCCTGCGATTCGACGCTGCCAGAGGCTTCTATCGTCGATCGTATTATGGTGCGCGTGACGGCGACGGTTTCTGGGGGGGTCGCGTTGCTCCCGCCGGAAAACCACAGCCGGTAACCGGCGATACTCAGCGCAACGAGGGCGAGTCCGACGACCGGCCACACCCACTGCCGACCCTGTCCCCCTTCCACGAGTACGGGAAAGTCGCCGTCTCCCGCGATCCCGGGAGATCGTGGCGCGTCATAGCCCGGGCTGCTCGAAGTGAAACCCTGCGCTGGTTGCTCTGACCCCATTGTACGAAGCTAGGAGGCCCCGCGTACGCGCACCACCGCCATATGGCCGGTTTCGACGGTTCCCTTTGGCAGATACTGCGAACTTGATGAAAGGTGCGCCAGACGTATGACCATTGGCACTGGCGCCGGCCATCGACGTTGAGGCAGCGTTCTAGGACGGTCGGCCCGCGGTTGCTTCGCGCCGGTCCGTGAATCGCCTCTGGAGGGGAAGCGTGTCACGGCAGATGCCTGAAGGTTCCGGCCAACAAACGCACCTCGCACCCTGGCGTCCTCCAGCGGAGATGGGTTCCCGGAGGTACGCCACAATCGAGGCTGCCTCGGGTTCCTGCCAGAGCCGCACTCGGATGCCCTCGGAGCTTGACAACCCGTGAACGGCAGTCCGGCAACCCCGCCCGATCAGGATCGCACGTCGAAACAGGCTGCGATCGCGCAGCCGCCACATGACGGCCTCCCGCTGCAGGGCTGGCGCCGCACCTTCTCGTCCCTTTATGGCAATCGCGACTTTACGTTCTTATTCGCGGGCAACGTCGGCTTCTTCTTCGGCATGCAGATGATGATGATCCTCAGCGGCTGGCTCATCATCCATGAATGGGACAACGCCGCATACCTTGGGTATATGCTGGCCACAGCCGCCATCCCCATGCTCGTCCTAGCGCCGATCGGCGGCGTTGTCAGCGATCGGGTGGATAAGCGGAGACTGCTGCTGGTCACCCAGAGCCTGCTCGTCGTGACCAGCGGTCTGGTCACCGTGTTGATTCTCAGCGGCAGGATCCAGTTCTGGCACCTGCTCCTGATCACGCCGGTTTCGGGCGCCGCTTTTTCCTTCAACATTCCCGGACGACAGGCGCTAGTCGCCATCCTGGTCCCGCGCGACCACCTGATGAACGCGATCTCGCTGAGTTCCGCGGCGATGAACGCGAGCAGGATTGTGGCGCCCGCGCTGGCCGGCCTCCTGGTGGTGCCGATCGGTATCGGCGGTGCGTACGTTGTTGCGACCGTGTGCTATGCGAGCGCCGCGGTCGCAACCGCGTTCCTGCCATCTTCGATGCCGCGCCGCGTGAAGCAGTTCACGTTCCTCGAGGACTTCACGGGCGGTTTCGGCTACATCCGCGGTTCGACGCTGCTCATGGGGCTGCTTCTTTTCGCCACCGTTCCCATGCTCTTCGCGATGCCCTATCAGACGCTTCTCCCGGTGTTCGCGAACGACGTCTGGCACGTCGGATCCGCGGGCTTCGGCATGATGCAGGCCGCCTCCGGGTTCGGTGGGTTCGCGGGCGGGATCGTGGCCGCCAACCTCGACGCCTATCGCCGTAAGGGAACGTTGATGGTTGTCGCGGCTGTGGGGTTCGGCGCGCTGCTGTTCGTGCTGGCCCTGTCACCATGGTTCGCCGTGGCGCTGGTGCTGATGGCGGCTCTCGGATTTGCTTCGATGACCTTCACCACTGTGAACAACACCGCGATTCAGATGGTGATCCCCGATGAGTACCGGGGGCGCGTGATGAGCGTGATGATGATGACGTTTGGCCTGATGCCGCTGGGCGCCGTCCCAGCCGGGATCGCCGCGCAGAGCATCGGCGCGCCGCCTGTGGTAGCGGCCAGCGCCGTGCTGTTCATTCTTACGACGTTGGGTATCTTTGTCGCGGCACCGTCCCTTCGCACACTCGATCGTGGCATGGATGAGGGGAGAGCCCGCGAGACGGCGCGTCGCGCGGCGGCCTTGTCGCCTCCCGCCGTCCCGGCACCGGCGCCTTCAACCGCTCGCACGCCTGGAACCAGTATCACCGAGCGGCTTTAGCGGCCGTCGACGGGCGGGGCGCAGCCTGCTTTATGCGGCCTGATCCTCCGGCCCCGCGCGTCTCCAGGAGCTTTGCGATGCGCGGTCCCGGCTGGAGTGCGAGTAGGTCCGGCACGCGGCCCGGGTCTTTCGTCGTGGGCGCTCCGACCTTGGTCTGAACAAACCGGGGGCCATGTGCCGCCGCGCGACGGACCGACTCGCACTCCATAGACTCCGCGTCAACACCGAGACTGACACAGACCGCGCGTTCCGCTCACAAAGAGCGGGCGCCGCGTCTAACGGTGGATGGTACGGAACTGTGAAGGGTGGATACATGCTTCAGGCACGGAACGCCGGTTCGAGCGATGCACGCGTCAGATGGATGGTGGCCGTCGGCCTCCTCGCGGTTGTTGCCGCGGCAGCGCTGTTCGGCCGTTCGGCCGATGCTGCGATCACCACGGTCAAGAGCGGGCAAACTAACGGTGGCAGCACGAACGCGAACCAGTACAACGCTGCAGCCGTCACCGTCGCTCCCGGCGACACGGTGCGCTGGCAGCGTCAGGCGGGCTCCCACAACGTCGTATCTGTGGTTGTGCCACCAGGCGCCGTTCTCAGCTGTTCCGTAAATGGCGAGTGCTCGAGCACAGCATTTGACTTCCCGGCGACTGCCGACCCTGACGGCGACATCCTGGTCGCCGCGACCAACTACGACCTGGTATTCGATGCCACGACATCGACGGGCACGTACACCTACTTCTGCAACATCCATGCGGACGCGACCATGGCATCGCTGGCGAACATCGACGCGAACATTGCCGCCGGTGAAATGGTGGGCAAGATAGTCGTGCAGGCCGCGGCGCCGACAGACACGCCCACGAACACGCCCACGGATACGCCGACGGCGACGGCAACATCGACCAACACGCCGCTGCCGACCAGCACTCCGACAGACACGCCGACGAACACGAGCACGGCGACGGCCACCAGCACGCCCACAGCCACGAACACGCCAGCGCCCACCAACACACCAACGGACAGCCCGACCGCCACGAACACGCCACTGCCGACCGATACTCCGACGGCCACCAACACCCCGACCGTGACGAACACGCCGCCGCCTACGAACACGCCCACGAACACGCCGACCAGCACTAACACGCCGCTGCCTACCGACACACCGACCGCGACGAACACGCCGCTCCCCACCCACACGCCGACGAACACGCCTACCAGCACCAATACGCCGCCGCCCACTGACACGCCCACGGCGACGAACACACCAACCGTTACTAACACGCCGACCATCACGAATACGCCGACCGAGACATCGACGCCGGGGCCGTCGAGCACTGCCGAAACCCGGCTGAAGACCCATACACCAACCTCTACGGCCACATCTATTGCGACAGCGACTCCTACGCAGCCCGCCGCGGCCACCGCGACCTCAAGTCCCGTCGCGGCCACGGGTGGGCAAGGCCTCCCGGGGAGCGGGGTCGGCTCGCGCATCACGGCGCCCAACACGGGTACGGGCGGATTCTCAGATTCGCAGCGGGCCGGAGGGCTTCCGGTCGAGGTCGCGATGGTTGTCCTGCTGGCGGCGGCCACGGCTACCAGCGGAACAGCATTCGCGATGCGCAGCCGCCGCCGGACGTGGCGTGGGTGACGCGCGACCTGCGGCGACAACAGGTGCGGCTGCGGTTTAACGGCGCCGTCGACGTCTGAGATGGCGTCTGCACAGGACCCGAATCGCCAGGATAGGGCGCAGCCTGCTGCGCCCTATCTCGTTACGAGCCTGACGCCGATGTACGGTCAGGTCTTCTTGCGGGGGCGGCGTTGGGGTGCGGGCTGCTGGCGTTGGGGTTCGCCTAACACGAGGACGCTGCAGACGGCGTGGTCTACGAAGCGGGAGGCCAGGCGTTCGCCGAGGTCGTCGAGGGACAACGCCGTTGTGACGACGGTGGGGAGGCGGGCGGTGTGGCGGTGGTCGAGGAGCTGGAAGAGGCGGTCGCGCACCCAGCCGATGGAGGTCTGTGAGTCGAGGTCGTCGAGGATAAGGAGGGGTGTGTTCTCCATCTCTTCGAACGCCTCGAACGAGCTGGTGGAGTCGTCGCCGAAGCGGCGGCGGAGGAACTCGAGCAGCTTGGGGACCTTCATGAAGACGATGGGTTCGCCGCGGGCCTGGCGGTAGTTGGCGATGGCGGCGGCGAGGTGTGTCTTGCCGGCGCCGTGCGGGCCCATGAACAGCAGCCAACCGTCGGGCTTTTCGGCGAAGGCGATGGCCTGGCGGTATGCGTTCTCGACGTAGCGGCGATCTTCGGAGGAGAGATGCGCGCCGCGGACGTCGAAGCGCTCGAACGTCATCTCGCGGATGAGGGGGTGGTCGAGGACGTCGAGGGAGCGGAGCTCGCCGTGGCGGCGTTGCTCGAGGACGTAGACGCGGGCGGTGGCGGCGTCCATGAGGCGGGTGCGGAGGCGGTCGTTGACCTGGTCGGGCGGGAGGTTGGTGGTGACGATGGTGGGGAGGCGCGTGTTGAAGCGGTGATTGATGAGCTGGAACAGCTTCTCCTGCGCCCACGGGGTGGCTGACTGCGCACCGAGGTCGTCGAGGACGAGCACGGGGGCGTTGCGGACGCGCTCGAACAGCTCGTCGTAGCCCATCTCGGCGTTGGGCTCGTAGGCGGCGCGGAGGTGGTCGAGGAGATCCGGCACAACCATGAAGAGCGCGGGCTGTCCGCGCTCGACGATGCGGTTCACTACGGCAGCGGCGATGTGGGTCTTGCCGCAGCCGCTGGCGCCGGAGAGGACGAGCCAGCCATCGGGCTCCTCGGCGAAGGCGCGGGCGTCGTCGACGCAGCGGCGGTAGATCTCCTGCGAGCGTGGGTCCGGGCTGCGGCCACGGGCGATAAGGTTCGCGAAGGTGAGGCGCGCGAGGGCGCCGATGTTGCTGTAGCGCGCAAGTCGCTCCGCACGATCATGTTCGGTCTGCTCGGTGGCGCAGCGGCACGGGACGGCGCGACCGAAGTCGGGGTGGTCGAGCGGCACGTTGGGGCGCACGAAGCGGGCGCCGTGGCAGTGCGGGCAGGCACCGATATCGGCGACGGCGAGCGGGGGCGCATCGCTCGTGCGGTCAGGGTTGGAGGCGCTGCTTGAGGATCTTTCCGTACTTTCCGCGGAAGTAGCGGTCTTCGGCAGCACCTCGCTCAGTCGTCGCATGGTCTGGTCCTTCGATTGCCCAACGTTCAAGGATGCGTGAGACGTAGCGCCAGGAGCGCGCGTTCTGCGAGGCCGCCTCGCGGAAGGCGGCTTCGAGCCACTCCGGGGGATAGAGGCGTTCAGCCTCGGCGAGCTCGTCGGCGATAAGGGGTGAGAGCGTGCCGACGAGGGACTCGTAGAGGGTGAAGATGTTCGAGCGCTGGGGCGCCGCGGGTTGCTGGCGGACGACGGCGCCAAGATCGACGGCGCCGGTGCGGACGGCCTCAAGGCCGCGGCGGTCGGCGGGGGCGTTGAGGAAGTAGAGGTCGATGCGCTCCCCTTCCCGCTCGACGGTGAGGGGGAGGAGGATGCCGAGCTCGACGGCGCGGGCGAGGCCGCGGGCGATGACGTCCGCCGGGGCGGTCTCGGGGTGGAGTTCGTTCGGCACTTTTGTGTTTTCGCGCAGGAACTGGGGTGGGAGGCTGCGGTTTTCGGAAGCTGAGGCGAGGGCGGGCTCGGCGGCGAGATTTGTTCTTGTTATGTAACGTGGGAAGCCCTTCTTGCCTGCCAGGGTGTGGAAGGCGCACAGGACGACCGCCAGGTCGCGGGACTCCGTGAGCTGGGGGAGGAGGTCGGTGAAGAAGACGTCGGGAATGGGGGTAGATTTCGCGCGGGAGGGGAAGCCGGGGAAGGTCATTGGGGGCCTCGGGTGCGCCGGTGTGTCGTGAGGTCGACGAACGCGCGGGCTGACCGCCCCCGCTGCGGTGGGTGTGTGGCGGCCACTGCTCGCAGGCGGGGGCGCCTGCGCTCCACTTGCGCACCCTCGTCATCAGGCGATCTCCTCTTCGAGGACCATGAGGTCTTCGAAGCGGGATAGATGGTTGCGGAAGCGCATGTGTACGATGCCGGTGGGGCCGTTGCGGTGCTTGGCGACGATGAGCTTGGTGATGCCCTCCGGGTACGGCTGGTCGAAGTTGCGCATCTCCCACTCTTCTTTGGTGACGTAGATGTCCTCGCGGTAGATGAACATGACGACGTCTGCGTCCTGCTCGATGCTGCCCGACTCGCGGAGGTCGCTGAGCATGGGGATGTGGGGCTGGCGCATCTCGGGCGCGCGGGAGAGCTGGGCGGCGGCGATGACGGGGATCTCGTTCTCGACCGCGAGCATCTTCAGGCTGCGGGAGATCTCGCTGACCTCCTGGACGCGGTTATCGCGGTAGCGGCCGCCGGCGGTCATGAGCTGCAAGTAGTCGATGACGACGAGGTCGGCCTTGCGGTAGAGCTGTTCGAGGCGGCGGAGCTTCGCCTGGATCTGAGGCACGGTGGTCATGGAGGTGTTGTCGATGAAGATGTCGAGGCCGCTGAGCTCCTGGGAGGCGTTGAAGGCGCGGCGCTGCTCGAGGTCGTTCATCTGGCCGAGACGGATGCGCGAGCCATCGACGCCGCACTCCGCCGCCAGCAGGCGCTGTGCCAGCGACTCGCCGGACATCTCGAGAGAGAAGACGGCGACGCAGGCGTGGCTGCCGACAGCGGCGTTGCGGGCAAGGTTGAGGAGGAGCGCGGACTTACCGACGCTGGGGCGGGCGGCGATGACGACGAGATCCTTTGCGTGGAAGCCGCCGAGCAGCGTGTCGAGATCCA
>JACRBR010000137.1 GCA_016213125.1 Chloroflexota bacterium
CGAACCGGCAGCGCGCGCACCCCGAGCTTCTCGAGCTCGCGCGCCGTCTCGGCGATCGTCCCTTCGAGACGCGACTGTCCCTCAGCTTCGGTGCGCGCCGCGACGACGACGTTGCAACCCTCCTTCGCGAACTCGATCGCCATGTATTCGCCGACGCCGCGCGAGGCGCCGGTGATGATGGCGACCTTACCTTCTAGCTTCTTCATACCATGCACCTCTACCATTGCTTTCTAGAGAGGGTTACGAATCGGTTCACCAGAGAGAAACCCGCCGATGGGTACAGCGCGCGTGCAGCGAGGTTCTCGGAGTTCGTGTAGACGATAGACGTGGTCATCCCACGCTGTTTCATTTCCAGGAGGCCCCGGCCGAGGGCGGCGCGCGCCAGGCCCATGCGGCGAAAGTCCGGGTGCGTGCCGACGGGCTCGAACTCGCCGATCGCGTTGGCGTAGTCGAGCCAGGCCATCGCGTACGCGACAAGGCGACCATCCGGCGCCTGCACGACGGTGTCGAGATCCGGGTCGTAACCGGGCGCCGACATGAACGCGCGATACGCCTCCGCGGTCATACGGCTACCGGGCGAGAACGCTGCGAAATGGACGGCCGCACGTGGCTCGATGTCGGACTCGCGCAGGCCCCGCATGACGAAACCCTCCGGCACCCGGGGCGCACGCGGTGATTCGCCGAGCTCCTGGCTGAAGTACAAGCCCGAGATGTGCGCCGTCGTGAACCCGCGGTGCCGCAGGAGTCCGATGGTGCTGTCGTCATCCTCGAAGACCTCTGCGGCGCACACTGCGCCGTCGACTGGTTCGCAGCCTGATGATCGCACCGCGCTTTCACACCAGTCGACGATCTCGTTCTCGAGCGCGCTGCCACGAAGCTCCGGCAGAACCTGGTGCTCGAAGTATCCGCTGCCTTGCAGCCGGCCCCAGCCCGCCGTGCGGCCCTGTTCATCACACCAGATCCGGATCGTGGCTTGCCGATCCTTTCCGTCGGGATCGTAGAAGAGCGCCCAATCCAGATCGCCGATGTGACGGTAGCCGGAGTGGCGCGAGGCCCCGCGACCTGCGATGAGGACGCTCTTCATGGCATCGAGGTCGGCCGGTCCGCCGTAGGGACGCGATTGGTAGCCCATGACGGACGAATCAGATCCGCGGGCCACGGCGCTGGTCGGGCTCTTTGCCATCGACGAAGCGGGGCTTGTAGTCAGGGCTGCGCCCGGCCATCTGGTCCCGGTGCATGCGGTCGTGGCGGTAGTAGGAGCGCAGCCACTGCATCACCGTCAGGCGGCCAAACATCGGCTGCGAAGCTGTGCGATCGAACTGCTCCGGCGTCATGGACTGGATGAGGCGGAGCGTGGTCGCGCGCTGCTCGCGAAGCTGCGCGGTCAACACCGGGACATCGTGCTCATGGGCGCGGTCGAGGCGGATGGCTGGTGAGTCTGGCCGGACGTCGCTGACGTCGGGGTCGTCGGCCTCGAGAGCACGTTCCACCCAGGCGCGATACGCGGTCTCCATCTCGGCAATGTGGGCGAGTTGTTGCTTGGGCGACCACTGGGCCTCGCCTTCGCCGTCGGGAGGCGCGTAGGCGGCGGCTTCAGGCGAGAGGGCCTCAGCTTCAGCCAGGAGGGCGTTTCGCTCCTGCGCCATCTTGTCAAGAAGCTCTTTGATCGGGTCGGGCGTCGCCATCGAACCTGGTCCTTGACAGGGCCGGATGGCCCGTAGCCGCGATCCGAATCCCCTGGATAAGGATGCGTCGGCGTAACGCTGCGGTGGATCAGCCGTTTGATCCGTATGTCAAGGGTATTCGGAGATAGCGGTATGGCCAAACGTGATCCTCAGCGCACCGAGAAGCTCCGCCGGGCGGTGCGCTACATGCTGGAGCACGGAACGCTTGTACAGGGCAGCCAGACACGGCTGGCCGAGCACTTCAAGGTCACGCGCCAGCGGGTGCACCAGATCGTCGTGGAAGAGCGGCGCGAGGTGGTGCGCGGAGCCGCCGGCGAGGGCGGACCACTGATGGAGGCAGCGACGGCGGACCCCGCTCAGCCGTCGTGGAGGGCTTCATAGCCCCAGAAACCAACACGCAGGTTCAGTCGTAACGGAGACGAATACAACATGGCCAAGCGGGATCCACAGCGCACGCAGAAGCTCCGCATCGCGGTCCGGTACCTCCTGGAGCGGGATTGTATGGCGAAAGGCAACCAGTCGCGGCTGGCCGAACACTTCAAGGTGTCACGGCAGCGGGTACACCAGATCGTCTGCGAGGAGCGCCAGCGCGACCCTCAC
>JACRBR010000138.1 GCA_016213125.1 Chloroflexota bacterium
GACGCGGAGCAGGCCGCGCGTGAGAACGCGCCTGAAGGCGCCATCGTCGCTCTTTATCACAAGTGTCCGCACCTGGGGTGCACGCTGACGAGGCGGACGGAGTACTCGTTCACCGACTCGCGCAACAAGGAGACGTACCAGGGCTGGTTCCGCTGCCCCTGTCACGGCTCGACGTACAGCGTGTCCGGCTTCCGCGTCTTCGGGCCCGCCCCGCGGTCCATGGATACGTTCGAGCTCACGATCGACAACGGCAACATCACGGTCGACACGGGGAAGATCAAGCAGGGTGGGACAGGCCCGCACGATAACTCCAGCCGGGCAATCCTCCCGTAGTCTGCGGGAAACAACGAAACAGGGACTGGATGAACACCAGCAAGCAGATCAACATCATCGTCGCGCTCATCTTCATGTCCATCGTGGCAACGGGCGCGTACTGGATGTGGGATCCCGACCGCGCAGACCGCGGCAAGGAGGAGCAGCTCGACGCGACGCTGGAGCGCGCGGCTTACCTCTTTTCGGCCAACTGCCGCTCCTGTCACGGCGACTCGGGCGAGGGCGGCTCCGCGGCGAACAGGCTGAAGGTCGCGCCGCCGCTCAACCGCCCGGATCTGCAGGGGAAGGCCGCCGCCGGGGGTGAGGTGGACAATGCGGCGAAGGCCCAGGCGTACAAGCTCGTATTCAACACCATCAGCTGCGGCCGCATCGGCAAGTCGATGCCGACGTGGGGCCAGGCGAACGGCGGCACGCTCAACGACGAGCAGATGCGCCAGCTGACGACGTTCATCACGGAAGGCAGCGCCTGGGACGAGGCAAGGCACTTCGCGGAGGAGGGTTATCCGCCCAGCGGCATCCACGGCGACGCCGAGGTGCCGTTCGCGCTGGCCCAGGCGATAGGCGTCGCTGACACGACGGTGAAGCTGAGTGGCGACATCAGCGCGCTGGGCATCGGCGACCGGCTGGAGATCGATGATGAGTTGCTGCCCATCGAGGCCGTGGACGCGGCCTCAGGCACGGTGACGGTGGGACGCGGATTCGGTACGACGCAGCCGGCGGCGCACAGCCTGGACGCCAAGCTGCTGAAGCGGACGATCGGCTCGGGAGTGCCGGCAGAACCGCCGGCCATCACGCAGCCGGCGTGCGGTCAGAACCTGCCGGCGGGTGGGGGCGGTGCGACGCCAACACCAGAGGCGCCGAGCGCGACGCTGAGCATCACCGGCCTTGGGACGGCCTTCGACAAGGCGAACCTGTACGGCTTGCCGGGCGTGCCGCTGACGGTGACGTTCGACAACCAGGATGCCATCGCCCACAACATCGCGTTCTACAACGGCGAAGACGCAACGGCGGACGTGATCGCGGGCACCGACATCGAGGTTGGCCCCCTGGTACAGACGTTGGAGCTGGCGGCGCTGGACGCAGGCAGCTACTTCTACCAGTGCGACGTGCACCCGGGCCTGATGGAAGGCTTCCTGGTTGTGGGGGAGGCCAGTGCCGCGCCCGCTGCGGAGGCGACGCCGGCGCCTTGACGCGGCAAAAGGCCGATCTTAGACTCTGTGCGCAGGACGCGTCAGCACGCGTCCTGCCTGCTTGAAGAACACGATCGAAGCGGAGGTCGAACTATGCCGGCTCAGGTAGGGAAGCGGTACATCGCTGCGAGCGGCGCGGAGCTCATCGTCACGAAGGGCGGCGACGGCACGCTGCAGGACGGCGACACGCCGCTGAACATCAAGGAAGAGGGCCCACCGGCCGGTGGCAGCGGGAACGGCGAGGTGCAGCTGGGAAAGCGCTACGCGGCGGGAGACGGGGCCGTCGAGGTCCTCTGCATCAAGCCGGGCAAGGTGGAGCTGAAGTACGACGGCACGCCAATGGCGTTGATGCAGCCGAAGGTGCTTCCCTCGGCGGACTGACCGCGTCCGAATACAGTCTGTAACGCAAGGGACGGCCCACACGGCCGTCCCTTCGCTTGCACGCGAAGCGACCACGCGGGCTACGTGGTTGAGTGCGGTGACTCGACGTCGGTGGGGACGGGGGGGACATGCTCGGCGGGCTCGACTACTGCAGGGGGTTTTGGCTCGCGGCGGCGCGCGTATGGCAGGGCGATCGTCTTGCCCGGCAGCAGGGGGTGCTCCCGCACCGCGACCTCCACGCCGAACACGTCGCCGAGGAGTTCGACGGTCAGTACCTCTTCGGTGGGGCCGCTCGCCGTGACCCGGCCCTCTCGCATGGCGATGATGCGGTGGCAGTAGAGCGACGCCAGCCACAGCTCGTGCATCGAGATCACGACCGTCACGCCGTGGTCCTTCAGCTCCGAGAGCAGGTCCATCAGCTCGAACTGGTGGGAGAGGTCGAGGAACGCTGTGGGCTCGTCCAGCAGCAGGATGTCCGGCCGCTGCGCCAGCCCCATGGTCATCCATGCCCGCCGCAGTTCGCCGTGGGAGAGCTCCCGCAGGGGCCGGTGCCGGAACGAGGTCATGTTCATGGCGCCCAGCGCCCACTCCACGGAATGCGCGTCCTCCGTGCCGTTCCGCTGCAGCAGCGACTGGTGCGGGTAGCGTCCGCGATACGCCAGCTCTTCCACGGTCAGGTCGGGCAGCCCATCGACCGGCTGTCCCAGGAATGCCAGCCGCTTCGCAACTTCGCGATTCGGGAGCTGGTGCAACACCTCGCCGTCCAGCAGCACCACGCCCCGCATCGGCTTGAGAATGCGCGAGAGGACTCGCAGCAGCGTCGACTTGCCAGCCCCGTTGGGGCCGACGAGGCCGGTGATGCGGCGCTCCTCGATGACGAGGTCAACGTCCTCGATCCGGAATCCGGACCCGTAGCCAGCCGCGAGGTTGCGCGCTTCCAGTCTCATGTCTTTGACCGTACCAGGTACAGCAGGAACGGCGCCCCTACCGCCGCCGTCACGATGCCCAGCGGGATCTCCGTGGGCGCGACGACGACGCGCGCGAACAGGTCGGCGTAAATCACCAGCGCGGCACCCAGGATGGCCGAGAGTGGGATGAGTTTCCGGTGGTCGTCGCCGACCAGGAACCGCCCGGCGTGCGGGATCACCAGCCCCACAAATGCCACCATCCCCGCGGCGCTCACCGATGCGCCTGCCAGCAGGGCGGCCGTCGCGACGGCCAGCACGCGCGTGCGCTCGACGCTCAGGCCCAGCGACCGCGCGGGCTCATCGCCCAGGGCGAGGATGTTCATGCTCCGGGATAGCAGCACCGCGGCCAGAAGCCCCCCGGCGACGTATGGCCAGGTCACGTGCAGGTCATCCCAGCCCCGGCCGAAGAGACCGCCCGCAAGCCAGGCGAGCGCGTTCTGCGTGCTGAGGTTCGATGTCACGAGCAGCGTCGTGATGCCCGACGTGAATAGCGCCGCCACCGCCACGCCCGAAAGCGCAAGCCGCACCGGTGACACGCCGCCGCGCCACGACATGCCGTACACAAGCGCCGCGCCCGAGAAGGCGCCCATCGCGGCGACCGGCGCCAGCACCGGCTGCGGGATATCGGCCGAGATCTTGATCGCGATGCTGACGCCAAGCGCGCCGGCCGCGGTCAGGCCCAGGACGTGCGGGTCGGCGAGCGGGTTGCGGGTCACACCCTGGAGCAGCGTCCCTGATGCGGCGAGGCTGGCGCCGACGGCCAGCGCCAACAGCACCCGCGGCAGGCGGATCTCATACACGATCGTCCGGTCGAGCGGTGTGCCGCGGTCCAGCAGACCATCCACCACGCGCGCCGGAGACAGGCTCGTCGCGCCGAACATCAACGCCAGGAGGACAGCCGCCACGAGCAGCGCAACGGGCACCCCCCACGCCATCACGTCGCGTGCGATGCGGGGACGCGTGGGTGTCGTACGTGGGGCAGCCGCCGGCGCGATCATTTACTGCCCGAAGACCTCCGGATACAACAGCTTCGCCAGTGTCAACAGCCCTTCAGCCGCGCGCGGCCCGGGGGCCTGCAGGAAGATCTGTGCATCGATCTCGTGGATGCGCTGGTTCTTCACTGCGGGAACATCGGCCCATGCGGGGTTGGCCGCGAGCCCCTCGCTGATCGTCTGGCCGGGCGCGGCGGTGATAGCCAGCACCACCTCGGGGGCGGATGCGACGATCGTCTCAAGGCTCAGCTTCGTGTAACCGGGGAAGGGGGCGTTGCTTGGCTGACCGGCGGCCAGGTTGTCCGCGCCCGCCAGCCGGGCCAGGTCGCCGACGTAGGACTCGGGCAGCGCCGCGAAGAAGTCGTCCGGGGTGCCGTTCACGATCAGCACCTTCGACTTCGTCGCCGGGATCTTCGCTTCGATGTCGGCCGCCTGATCCTCGAGCGCCGTCGCCATTTCCTCGCCCTTCGGCGTGTTCAGGGCCTCGCCGATGATGCGGAAGCTCCTGGGAACATCGCCGAACGCGGAAGCGCCCACGTACAGCACGGGCACGTTCAGCGCCTCGAGGTCATTCTTGAGTTGTGGTTGCAGCACGCTGTCCGCGACGATCAGGTCGGGCGCTTCCCCGGCGATCAGCTCGAGGCTCGGCTGGTACGCGGAGCCGATATCCTTCGCGGACATCGCTTCGGCCGGGAAACTGACGGACTTCGTGCGGGTCTTGCTCGTCTCGCCCACGGCGTACACGAACTCGACCGCCGTCGGGCTGATGGCGGCGATGGACACCGGCTCGGCCGGGATCTCGACGCTGCGCCCGAGCATGTCCGTGACCGTCGCGGGGTACGTTGTCCCAGCCGCGGCGGTCGGCGAGGCGGATGCCGCCGTTGTAGGTGCGGCGGTCGCGTCGCCGCTTGTGTCGTTCTCGTCGTCGCCGCACGCAGTGGCCGCGATGAGGCTTGCGGCGGCCGCCAGGGCCAGTGCCGCTTTCCAGTACCGGTGCATCGTTCCTCCAACTCCTCCGAACGTGAACAGGGGCGGGCATGGGCGCCCGCCCGAGTTTGTTTCTACTTGTCGAGCGTATCCGGGCGGGGCTGACGCGGGTAGATGTCAACCGGTCCGAATGTGGGCAAAACTCTGCGAACTGGCGCGCGTGCGCGGGTCGAGCGGGCCGGTCAGCTTCGAGAATCTGTGCAGCTACAAGCGAGACGCCATCACCTCGACCTGTGTTTGACAGCTTCGTTATGACGCCGATATACTCCGGCCAATACAGGCGCAGACGCGCAGCAGTAGGTTCGGAAACGGCCTCTAGCGAGCCGGTGACGGTGCGAGACCGGTGGCACGCCCGAATCGAACTCAGCGCCGAGCTGCCGGGGTGACAAGCCTCGGCCGGGTCGCGACCGTTACAGCGCTCCGAGAGGTCGCCTTCTGGCGGCAACAAGGGTGGTACCGCGGGCCCGACCCGTCCCTTAGCCGGACGGGTTTTTTGTTAGCCTGCGAGACCGAAGATGAAGACGATGACCAACCTCGACGCTTCCCCTCTGGAGGTCAACCCGGTCGCCGCGCATTGCCGGACGGCAGTCCGCTGCGACCGCGACGTAGTCCTCTCTCCTCTCCCGGTAGCGGGCGGCCTGCTTCCGCTCGTGCTGCCGGGCCTCGTCCTGTAATCGTCCCCTCCGCTCGCGATACGGCACGGACGGGGACGGTAATCCCACCAACAGCGACGCACCCGAGCCTGTGACGGTTCGGTTCGCAGGAGAAGCGACTATGACGAAGATGAAAGGCTCCGAGATCATCATGGAGTGCCTCCGCAAGGAGGGGGTCGAATACATATTCGGCTATCCCGGCGGGGCCAACCTCCCGATGTACGACGAGCTCCACAAGTA
>JACRBR010000140.1 GCA_016213125.1 Chloroflexota bacterium
GCAGCTTCAGGCAGGCTTTTGACTACTACGCTGGCGGGGGCAATGTGCCCCGTGCCGTCGATGTCGCATACGCCGTTGGGTTGAGCCAGCATCTCGTACGTCCATCCCAGACCCAACTGGTCGAGCGCGCGCTTTCGCTCGTCCAAGAAGGCACTGAAGAATTCGCCAGACTCAACGTTGCTCTCGCCACGTCGGTCGGCTTCATGGGTCAGCCCGAGCGCGCGCTCGAGGCCTACACAAGGGCCGAAGCGATCGCCTGCGAACTCGGACTGCGCAGGCTGGAGCTTGACATCCTTTCGAGACGGCAGTACGTGATCGGATTCCAACTACGACTCGAAGAAGCGGTCGCCATTGGCGACCGAGTGATCGAGCTGGCGCAGGAGCTCAACGATCCGCACACCGAGTCGCTCGCAAGATTCTTCAACCACGGTCAGTTCTGGAACGGCAACCTCGAGGAGGCGGAGATGCATGCGCTGGCGGCGCGCGCACTCGCCGAGCGTACGCGCAGCCCGTACTCAATCGCGAGTGCGGCGTATGCCCAGGGTGACGTTGCCCAGGTCAGGGGCGATTGGCAAGCGGCGCGCGACGCGCTGCAGTGGGGAATCGACTCTGGGTCGCCCGACGCCCGCGTGCTTGGCATGACCGCGGCCATCTCGTACCAACTTGGTGATCTCGACGCAGCGAGAAGCGCCCTTCAGCGCACGGTTGACTTCGTGCTGGCGACGCCTGCGGGGCCGACCATCGAATACGCTCAGCTCACAATTGCTCTAGCACGGGCAGCCTGGAGTGATGATCGAGCTTCCGATAGGGAGCTCTTTCGACGCGCGGTGCGTGGCTTGTTGGAATCGCCCGTGCCTTGCACACCCTTGTTGAGGAGTTATGCGCTAGGAGGCCTCGCGATGCTCGCACACGTCGACCACGACCGAACTAACGCAAGCCAGGTCCTGCCTCACATCGAGGCGCTCGGTAGCCTTGCGCAGGAATACATCCTGCAAACGGACCACGCGCGGGGCCTTGTACTCGAAGTGCTCGACCGCATCGACGAGGCCATCGATGCGATCGAGGCAGGCCTCGCATGGCTGCCGCCGGAGTACCGTCCTCACCGCGCCGAAGCCGCCTACGACTGCGCCCGCATCCGCCTCCAGCGCGACGCCCCCGGCGACCGCGAACGCGCGCGCACCCTCATCGACGAAGCACTGGCGCACGCACAGCAACTCCACATGCGCCCGCTCGTCGACAAGCTCGTCGCGCTCAAGATGCAGGACCAGGGCATCAGCACCACCGGCGATATCTACACCTCCATCGTCGCCGTCGCCGATAGCGTCCAGCGCGAGCGCCCCGATATCACCGCCCACGCCGCCCCCGACGGCACCGTCACCATCATGTTCAGCGATATCGAGGACTCCACCGTCCTCACCGAGCGCCTCGGCGACCAGGCGTGGCAGGACCTGCTCCGCCACCACAACGCCCTCATCCGCGAACAGCTCCGCGCCCACGGCGGCTACGAGGTCAAGACCATGGGCGACGGCTTCATGGTCGCCTTCCAGTCCGCAAAGAAAGCCCTAGACTGCGCCATCGCCATACAAAGAGCGTTTGCACCACAGGTCGACGTGGCACAGCCGTCCCCGGCTGTGCAGCCCCCGGCCGCCTACCCCGTAGGGGCGCAGCCTCCTGCGCCCTCCACCAACAACAATCCCGCGGCAACGCCCACCACGGCCGAGCCGCCCCCGGCTGTGCAGCCCAACCCCGACGATCCATCCTCCATCGTCCATCCTCCATCCTCCATCCACGTCCGCGTCCGCATCGGCCTCCACGCCGGCGAAGCCATCAAAGACGGCGACGACTTCTACGGCAAAAACGTCATCATGGCCTCCCGCGTCGCCGGCAAAGCCGCAGGCGGCGAGATCCTAGTCTCCTCCCTCCTCCGCCAGCTCGTCGAAAGCAGCGTCACCCCCCAGACCTTCGCCGCCTCCCGCGAAGTCGAGCTCAAGGGCCTCACCGGCACCCACACCATCCACACCGTCCACTGGACCGCCGCTCCCGGCTGAAAAGCTGACCGCTGACCGGCGTCCAGAAACCCCACCACCGCCCTCGCGCCGGCCGATGCTCGCCCTTGCGCCGGCCGATGCTCGACCGGGCCGAACGGACGGCCTGCGATGGGCGTAACTGCACTGGCTCTCCAGGCCAGCGGCGAGCATACTCGCGAAGTTCTGCAGACGACGGCCGCCCAGGTTGCCGGGCATGGAGCTGAGAGATGGCGCAGGAGACCTACCGAGTGCTCGTCGCGGAGGATGGCTACGCATGGCGGGCCACTATCGTGCGCATGCTGGAGGGCCTGGGGCTCGCGTGCGTCGACGTCGAAGACGGGCTGGACGCGGCGGCGCTGCTGCAGGACCCGGCGGAGGTGTTCCATCTCGCCGTCACCGACTTCCGCATGCCGCGGGGGAGCGGCTGGCGCGTCGTCGAAGCGGCGCGCGCGCATCGAGGCGCCTCCTTCCCCGTCATCATGCAGACGGCGGAGTCACAGTACCCCGACGTCTACCTCCGGGCGCAGGAGCTGCGAGTAAGGCTCATCGCCAAGGACGACATCTACACGCTGCTGGTCCCCGCCGTCCGCGAAGCGCTGCGGCTTCAAGATGATGGATGACGCCACCGGGCGTGGTGCGTCGGTGACACGGGTGACGCGCTCGCCTATTCGGCAGCCCGGCCCTCGGCCACCCACTCCGGCCAACCGCCGTCCAGGCGCACGGCGTCGAAGCCCTCGCGCCGCAACAGCGCCACCGCCTCGTCGGCGAAGAGGCAGTACGTGCCCCGGCAGTACGCCACGATGCGCCGTCGCTTCGGCAGCGTCTCCAGCCGGCCCGGTAGCTCGTCGGCCGGCATGGACACCGCGCCCGGCAGGTGGCCGTTGTCGAACTCCAGCCGCGGCCGCACGTCGATCAGCATGATCTTGCCCTGGTCGATGAGCGCCTGCAGGTCGTCGCGCGATACCTCGGCCTCGCCCACCCCCTCCACCGCGAACTCCCGCGTGAGCTGCGCGACCTCGGCCAGCCGCCGCTCCGCCACGGAGCGCAGCGACAGCCAGAGCTGCAGGACGTCGTCGCCCGCCAGGCGGTAGCGCACCTTCGTGCCCTCGCGCTCCGTCTCCACGAGGTGCGCGTTCCGGAGCACCTGCAGGTGCTGGGACACGCTGGCCACCGACATCTCTGTCTCGGCCGCAAGCGCCTCCACGTGGCGCGGCGATTGGGCCAGAAGATCGAGCAGCTCCAGGCGCCGGTCGCTGGCCAGGGCGTGCCCGACCCGGGCGAACAGGGGGTAGAGGCGCTGCTTGAAGGGCCGGTGCGACATGGCTCTACTCTACGCTCTTCTCACAATGTGTGCAATTGATCAATAAATCTATTGACAACTAGATAAGAACAGGGTAGGATCGCCCCTGTCAGACAGCAGCCACCCCGTCCTATCCCCCTCGAGGGAGGAAGGCCGGGGGGTGGGGTAAAGGAGCGAAACACCCATGGCACGATGTATCGACTGTCCCTGCGGACACATCCTCACAGCCGACGACGACGAGGCCCTGTTCCAACTCGCCCGGCAGCACCTCCGGGAGCACCACCCGGACATGAAGCGCACGGACGGCGAGCTACGGGCGCGTCTCGCCGCGGATGCTCGCGATGAGTAGCGGTGACGGGCAAGCCACGGCGGCCGACGTGCTGATGGCCTACGGCGATGACGCTTGCGCCACCCTCCCGCCCCGCTTGAAGCAAGCGCTGCGTGGTGTAGGGAGCGGCGCAATCATCGAAGTGTTGACCGACGATCCATCGGCGCGCGAGGGGGTGCCGGCGTGGTGCCGCCTTACGGGCCACGAGCTGTTGGAGATGCAGGAACAGGACGAACGGCGCACGAGATTCCTCGTGCGCGCGAAGTAGCACAGTAAGGAGCGAAACGATGCCTACCATGCTCATCAACTGCACACACGGGGCGGAGGACGCGGAACGCGCGATTCTGCCGTTCGTGGTCGCGAACGTCGCGGCCAGCGCCGATCAGGACGCGATCGTCTTCCTTACGGTCGAAGGCGAGCGGCTCGCGACGAAGGGTTACGCGGACGGCGTGTGCAAGGAAGGGTTCCAGCCGGCCAAGGACGTGATCCAGTCGTTCGTGTCGAACGGCGGCACGATCTGGGCCTGCGCCGCATGCACGAACCCACGCGGCATCACCGAGGCCGACCTCATCGAGGGCGCGAAGATCGTCACGGCGGTCAACCTCGTCGAGTGCCTGGCCGCCGGGGCCACCACGATCAACGTCGGATAGAAGAATCGCAGAGGAGCAATGTCATGACACAGCAAGTTATCGCCGCCAATGTCGATCGCGATCGGCTCCGGCGCGGCATCAGCGAGAAGTACACCGAGGTTGCACAAGAGCCGGAGAAGGGCTTCCACTTCCACACCGGGCGCCCGCTCTCCGTCATGCTGGGCTATCCTGCCGCCGACGTCGACCGGCTGCCGCAGGCCACCGTCGACTCCTTTGCCGGCACCGGCAACCCGTTCTCGATGGGCGACCTGAAGCCCGGGGAGACCGTCGCCGACCTGGGATGCGGCGCCGGCTTCGACACGTTGCAGGCCGCCCTGCGGGTCGGCCCCACCGGCCGCGTTATCGCCATCGACATGACGCCGGCCATGCGCGAGAAGGCCGCCGCGGGCGCCGCCGCACTCGGCCTGAAGAACGTGGATGTCCGGGCGGGCTTCCTGGAGGACCTGCCGGTCCCGGACGCCAGTGTCGACGTCGTCATCAGCAACGGCGTCCTCAACCTCACGCCGGACAAGGAAGCCGTGATGCGCGAGGTCTTCCGCGTGCTGAAGCCCGGCGGTCGCTTCCAGGTCGGCGATATCATCGTCCACCTGGACGTGCCGCAGGAGGCGAAGGACGACGTGGAGCTGTGGTCCAACTGCATCGCCGGCGCGCTCACGCAGAGCGAATGGAAGTGGGTGCTCGACCAGGTGGGCTTCACCGGCGTCCGTTGGGGTCAGCAGACCGACGTCTACTCCGGATCGAAGCACGAGTCCGACGCGGCCGAGTTCGACACGCGCGGCGTCTCGTTCACCGGCATGAAGCCTGCTTAACAGGAAGACATCGAACATGGACCTCTCATCGACGCTGCGACGCCGCCTCGATATCCAGGGGTACGGCTGCGAATCGGACGGCACGCTCGCCCGCACGCAGCTCGGGCTCCGCTTCTCGCCGGCACTCTGCGCTGCCATCGCCGCCGCCGGCACCGCGCTCGCCTCCCCGCCGATCCTCTGGGGCCTGATGGTGTTCGCCGCGCTCGGCGCCGTCCTGACCTTCCACCCGTTCGACCTGATCTACAACTATGGCATCCGCCACATCACCGGAACGCCGGAGCTTCCCCGGAACGGCGCGCCCCGGCGTTTCGCCTGCGCGATGGCCAGCGTCTGGCTGCTCACCACGGGCGGCCTCTTCGCCGCCAGCTTCGATGTTGCCGGCTACATCCTCGGCGGCGCGCTTGTGGCGGTCGCCGGCCTGATCACGACCACTCACATCTGCATCCCGTCGCTCATCTACGGTGTGGCCTTCGGCAGGAGAGATCTCGCCCGGACATGAAGGTCACGCTCGTCACGACAAGGCCGAATCGTGCGGCGGGTGCCCGGAAGGGCGCCTTGCCGTCGCTCGGCCTGGGTGCCAACTGGCGCCAGTTCGCGCTGCTCGTCGCCACGAACGCCTTCGTCGGTGGCATGGTCGGCCTCGAGCGCTCCGTCCTGCCCGTGCTCGCCCGCGATGAGTTCGGCGTGGCGTCGAAGACTGTCGCGGTCTCGTTCATCGCCGCGTTCGGCCTCGCGAAAGCTATCGCCAACCTGTTCGCGGGGCGCCTTTCGGAGCGCCACTCCCGGCGGGCGGTCCTCATCGCGGGGTGGCTCGTCGGACTGCCGGTGCCTTTCGTGATCATCTTCGCCCCGGCCTGGGGCTGGATCATTGCCGCCAACGCGCTGCTTGGCCTCAACCAGGGGCTCGCCTGGTCCATGACCGTGAACATGAAGATCGATCTCGTCGGCCCGCGCCGTCGCGGCCTCGCCCTCGGCCTGAACGAGGCCGCCGGATACCTCGCCGTCGCCGGCGCGGCATTCGCCGCCGGTGTGATGGCCAGCAGCTACGGCCTGCGGCCCGAGCCCTGGTACCTCGGCATCGCCTTCGCGGCCTGCGGCCTCGCCCTGAGCGTCCTCCTGATCAAGGACACCGCCCCGTTCGTCGCCGTCGAGTCCGCCGATATGCCGCACGCTCCGTCCGAGGCGTCGCTGCGTCACAGCTTCGCGCGTGGCACATGGCGCGACGTGCACCTCGCCGGCATCTCCCAGGCCGGCTTCGTTAACAACCTGAACGATGGCCTCGCTTGGGGCATCTTCCCGCTCTTCTTCGCGTCGCACGGCGCCTCCCTCGACCGCATTGCGGTCCTTGCGGCGATCTATCCGCTGGTCTGGGGCGCCCTACAACTCGTCACCGGCTGGGCAAGCGACATCGTCGGACGCAAGCCGCTCATCGTCGCCGGTATGCTGGTGCAGGCCGCGGCCATCGTTGCCATCGGAGCGTCCACCATGTTCGGCGTTTGGATCGCCGCGCTCGCGCTGCTCGGGCTCGGCACCGCGATGGTCTACCCCGCGCTGCTCGCGGCGACAGGTGACGCCGTGCACCCCGGCGAGCGCGCGACAGCGCTCGGCGTCTACCGCTTCTGGCGCGACGCCGGCGCCATCGGTGGTGCGCTAGCGGCCGGGGCGCTCGCCGATGCGTTCGGTTTCACGGCCGCGATCCAGGCGGTTGCCGCACTCACCGCCGCGTCGGGCGTGCTGGCGCTGATCGCGCTCCGGTCGCCGAACAACATTGCAGCAGGCACGGAGATCTCGCCATGAACGTTATCCCCTTCGTCCGTGAGGGCCTCGGCAACAGCTCCTACCTCATCGGCCCCGGAAATGGCACGGCCGTCCTCGTCGACCCCGATCGCACCGTCCAACGCTACATCGATGCCGCCGAGGCCCGCGGCTGGCGCATCACCTCCGTACTGGAGACGCACCTACACGCCGACTTCGTCTCCGGCGCGCACGAGTTGGCCGCCGGCCTCGGCGCGAAGCTCTGTCTGGCGCGTGATGCGGCCGTCCGCCTGGACCATCAGCCAGTCGCCGGAGCCGAGCGGTTCGCGCTGGACGGCCTGCAGGTCGAGGTCATCGCCTCGCCGGGCCACACGCCGGAGCACGTGAGCTACGCGATCCGCGCGGCCGCCGGCCCGCCGTCGCTCTTCAGCGGCGGCTCCCTCATCGTTGGCGGTGCCGCGCGCACCGACCTCATCGCGCCCGACATGGCGGAATCCCTCACCCGCGCGCAGTACCGCACCCTCAAGAACGCCTTCACTGCCCTCCCCGACGAGACGATCCTCTACCCCACGCACGGCGGCGGCTCCTACTGCTCCGCCGGCGCCGGCGATCAGCGCACCTCCACGCTCGCGGAGCAGCGGGCGACGAACCCGCTCCTCACGTTCGACGACGAGGACGCCTTCGCGCGCTGGTTCCCAACGACGTTCCCGGCCGTCCCCGCGTACTACACCCGGATGCGGGCCATGAACCAGGCCGGCCCAACACTCCGCAGCGACATCGCGCCACCGCCGGCTGTATCGCCGCGCGACTTCGATGCCGCGCGATCGCACACCATCGTTGTCGATGTGCGCACCGTCGAGGAGTACATGCGCGCGCACGTCCCCGGGTCGCTCAGCATCCCCTTCCGCGACGCCTACGCGGTGTGGCTGGGCTGGCTCGTCCCGGAGGGCGCCGCGCTGCTCTTCGTGCTGGACGATGTCCCTCTCGACCCTGTCGTGGACGAGTCGCTTCTGGTCGGGTACGAGCGCTTCGGCGGCGTGCTCGAAGGGGGCATACCCGCATGGCAGGCTGCCGGACTCCCCCTCGCTGCCGCCGGCATCGTCGATGCCGCCGGCGCGCGGCGTTCGCTGCAGGAAGGGGCGGTCGCCCTCGACGTGCGCGAGCCGGACGAGTATGCCGCCGGACACCTTCCCGGCGCCATCCACATCCCCCTCGGCCAGCTCCCTGCTCGCCACGGAGAGGTGCCCCGCGATCGCCCCATCGTGACCTACTGCGGTCACGGTGAGCGCGCGGCTACGGCGGTCTCGCTCCTGGAGCAGGCCGGGCTCGCCCCGCTCGCCAACCTGGCCGGCGGCATCGAGGCATGGGAGACCGCCCCGCTCCCGGTGGAGCGGTAGGTTCGTTTCAGGCGTCCAGGCGCGCACACTTCTCGGTCGTGACGGCACGCTTCACCCGCTCGCGTTTTGTAGTGGATCGACCGGGTGCCCTTCCTTATGCTTACCGGGCGTCCGCGGGCCAGCCCCATGCGGCGCCCAGCCAGACGTACACACAAGGAGTCACCCCATGAAGCAGCAGAACGTAGTCCTCGTCGATGGCGTCCGGTCCGCCTTCGGCCGCGGCGGTCGTGGCATGCTTGTTGCCACCCGCCTCGACGAGACGGCCGGCAAGGTCGTGCGCGCGCTCATGGAGCGCAACCCCAAGGTCAGCCCCTTCCTCGTCGAGGACATGGGCCTGGGCAACGTCATGGGCGCGGGCGAGCTGGTGCTCATCGGCGCCAACAACGTCGCGCACCTGGCCGGCCTGCCCAAGGAGGTCTGCTCCTTCGACAGCAACCGCCAATGCGGGTCCAGCATGGAGACGCTCCAGCGCCTGGCCGCCGCCATCGCGGTCGGGGCCATCGACTGCGGCATCGCCGTCGGCATCGAGCGGATGGGCCGGTCGCTGGGCGGCGGTCTCAGCTCGGGCGCGAAGACGCGCATCACCGAGTTCAACAAGAACCTGGTGAAGATGAACAAGCTCCAGCGCGACCTGCCGCCGGACCACAGCGAGAACTTCTCCGTCCCCTTCCCGGACTACATCCTCGACTCTAACCCCATCGTCGGCATGACGCAGACGGCGCAGAACGTCGCCGAGGTCTACGGCCTGACGCGCGAGGAGATCGACCAGTTCTCCGTTGAAAGCCACCGCAAGGTCGCGGAGGCCTATGACAGGGGCATATACAAGGACGAGATCATCCCGCTGGAGGTCGAGCAGCCGGTCTTCGACGACCAGGGCAACTGGGTCGAAGCCGAACATGGCAAGACCATCATCTTCGAGCAGGACGAGTGCCTGCGCCGCGGGACGAACATGGAAGGCCTGAGCGGCCTGAACCCCGTGAAGGGCGTCGTCTCCCTGGGCGGCAAGGAAGTCATCATCACCGCCGGCAACTCCTGCCCGACGAACGACGGCGTCTCCGCCGCGCTGTTGATGTCCGAGGACAAGGCGCGCGAGCTGGGCCTGACGCCGCTGGCCCGCATCGTTGGCATGGCCGTGGGCGGCGTGAAGCCGCAGGTGATGGGCCTGGGCCCGATCCCGGCGACGAAGAAGGCGCTGCGGCACGCGGGGATCGAGGCCGGCCAGATCGACCGCGTGGAGTTCAACGAGGCCTTCGCGGCGCAGGTGATCCCGTCCTGCAAGGAGCTGGGTATCCCCTTGGACCGCGTCAACGTGAACGGCGGCTCCATCGCCATTGGCCACCCGCTGGGGGCAACCGGCGCGCGCCTCGTGTCGACGGTCGCGCACGAGCTGCGGCGCAGCGGCGGCAAGTACGGGCTCGCCACCCAGTGCATCGGCGTCGGGATGGGCATCAGCACGATCATCGAGTCGATGAACTGATGGCATGTGGCACAGCCGACCCCGGCTGTGCTGTGGTGATATCGACACCGTAGCGCGGGCGTTTAAGCCCCC
>JACRBR010000141.1 GCA_016213125.1 Chloroflexota bacterium
CACCGTGACCCGGGACGTTACGCGGAGCGTCCTCGGCGAACAGGCGCTGCGCGAAAGCGAGGAGCTGTTCCGGCGCATCTTCGACGAGAGTCCAATTCCCACGGTGCTTTCCGATACGAAAGGGCGGTTCGCCAAGGTCAACGACGCGTATTGCGATCTGCTTGGCTATACCCGCGAAGACCTGTTGTCGATGAATGATGCCCGGTTTGTGCACCCCGCTGAGGCAGCGCCGGCGCGTGAAGGTCGCAGGAGGATCTTTTCGGGCGAACTGTCCCGAATCCACCGCGAGAAGCGCTTCCGAACGGCCGACGGGCGCGAGCTGGTCGGCATGCTGACGGCAGCGCCGATCCACGACGAGAGCGGTAACGTCGTCTACTTGCTCAGCATCATCGAGGACATCACGGAACAGAAGCGCGCGGCCGAGGAACTCAGCCGCATTGCCGACATGAAGTCGGACTTTGTGACGCTCGTGTCGCACGAGCTACGTGCTCCGCTCACGAACATGCGCGGCGGACTGGAGTTGATCGCTCACGATACGAAGGACCTGCCCGAGTCCGCACGCCGCACACTCTCGATCGTTTCGCACGAAACGTCGCGGTTGAACCGCTTCGTCGAAACAATCCTCGATGTCTCGCGTCTGGATGCTGGTCAACTGCCAATCGTGCTGGGGCCGGTGGCCGTCAACGTGGTCATCGACCGCGCGACGCGGGGGGCCGGCCTTAATCCCGGGAACGTCGATCCGGCGATCACCTGTGCGCCGGATCTCCCGCTTGCCTGGGCGGACGAGCTACAGCTTGAACATGTGTTTCGGAACCTGATCCGCAACGCCAACCACCACAGTCCGGCCGGACAGCGCATCCGTATCGAAGCGGCCGCGGCGCCGGACCGGATCATCATCACGGTGACCGACCACGGCATCGGCATCTCGCGGGAGGACCTACCGCATGTGTTCGAGGCCTTCCGCCGGACGCGCGACAGCGAGCTGAAGTACAAGGGGTACGGACTTGGCCTTTACTTTGCGAAGCGCCTGATCGAAGCACAAGGGGGCGATATTCAGGCGACGAGTCCGATCACCGGCGATCCCCTTTCTCCGGGGGCGCGGTTCACGGTCCGGCTGCCGCTTGCGCCGCAAAGGGCTTGAGCATGGCAACGATCCTGCTTGTGGATGACGACCCGGCGCTGGTCGAGATTCTGGCGGAATACCTGCGGCGCTTCTCCCACGAAGTCTCCGGCGTGACTCGAGGCGATGCGTGCATGGAGATCATCGCCAGCGCTGAGCCCGACATCGTGATCCTGGATGTCAACATGCCGGGCACCGATGGCTGGGAGACGCTGCGCCAAATCCGAAGGATGAGCAACGTGCCCGTCATCATGCTGACCGCCGCCACAGAGGAGACCGACGTCCTGAAAGGGTTCGCGACAGGCGCCGACGACTATGTGGGGAAGCCGTTCAGCTTCGCCCAGTTGGAGGCGCGAGTTCGCGCGGTGCTGGCCCGCACCGAAGGCCGGTCCGTGCCCACGCCGCGGGTAATCACCCACGGAGATCTCGCCGTCGATGTGGACGCACACCGGGTCTTCCGGCGGGGGGAGCAGGTCAAGCTGACTCCGACGGAGTTCAGGCTCTTGCTGATACTGATGGAGAACCCCAACAAGGTCCTCTCCTCGGACACCCTTGTCCGACGGGTGTGGGGCGAGGAGTACGCTTCGGACAGCGACTACGTCCGGCGGTACATCTGGTATTTGCGCCAGAAGCTGGAGCCCAATCCGGACGAGCCGACCTACATCCGTAACGAGCGGAACATCGGCTATTTCTTCGCGGTCAGCTGACGTGTGCGTTTCTGGGCTTGACGTTTCGAGAAGAGCCCGCAAGGTTCCCGAAGCACGAAATCGACCGTTACCTTCCTTTCGGCGCGCGTTCCTCCATATAATGGCGCTCGTTGCGTGAGGGAGCGCGCGCCCCGCGGTGCCTGACCCTGCGCCCGAGGGATTTGCTCGTTGATCAACCCGCTGACCGCCCTGCTGGGGCTCTTTTCCCACGATGTCGGCATCGACCTCGGCACGGCCAACACGCTTGTGATGGTCAAGGGCCGCGGCATCGTCATCGACGAGCCCTCGGTGGTGGCCATCGACCGCCAGACCAAGAAGATCCTGGCCATAGGAGCCGAGGCCAAGCGGATGGTCGGCCGCACGCCGTCCAATATCGTCGCCGTGCGGCCCCTGAAGGACGGCGTGATCTCGGACTTCGAGGTGACGGAGCGCATGCTCCAGTACTTCATCCGTAGCGTGCACGAGCGGTTCGGCTTCGGCATTCCCCGGCCCCGCGTCGTCATCGGCATTCCATCCGGTGTGACGGAAGTGGAGAAGCGCGCGGTGCACGATGCAGCGCTTAATGCCGGCGCACGCGCGGCCTTTCTTGTCGAGGAGCCGATGGCCGCCGCGATCGGTGCCGGGCTCCCGATCATGGAGCCGAACGGCTGCATGATCGTCGACATCGGCGGCGGCACGACTGAGGTTGCAGTGATTGCGCTCGGCGGCATCGTCGTCAGCACCTCGATCCGCACCGCCGGCGACGAGATGGACCAGGAGATCATGGCCTACGCCCGGCAGGTGCACAACATGCTCATCGGCGAGCGCACCGCGGAGGAGATAAAGATTGAGGCCGGCTCCGCCTTCCCCATGGACGAAGAAGGCATGGTGGAGATCCGTGGCCGGGATCTCGCGACGGGCCTGCCGAAATCCGTCGAGGTGAGCACCGTCGAGATCCGCGACGCGCTCTCGGGCAGCATCAACGCCATCATCGATGCGGTGCGGTCCACGATCGAGATTACGCCGCCGGAGCTGGTAGCCGACCTCATGTACCGGGGTATCGCCCTCGCTGGAGGCGGCGCAATGCTGCGCGGCCTGGACCGCCGCCTGGCGCAGGAGACGCGCTTCCCCGTCTACGTCGCCGAAGATCCCCTGCTGTGCGTGGTGAAGGGCACAGGCGAGGTGCTGGAGGAGGCGAAGATGCTGCAGAAGGTGCAGTCTGCGCTCGCCGCGCGCAAGCCCCCCCACACCCGCCGCCAGTTCGGATTGTAGACCTCCTCCGTCGAAAGTCTGACGCCTCGAGCGGAACGCTGGCCGCTGCATCGCCGTCCGTACTGATACACACTACGAACGCAGACGCCGAACGCCGACGGAGCCCACCATGCACACCAGACTCGCCCTCGCTCTTCTGACCACGAGCCTCGCTATGGCGGCGATTGCCTGCGGTGACGCCAACACGCGGGCCCCGACGGCCCCGGCGGAGCCCGCCACACGCACGCCGCTTTCGCCGACCAGCGCGCCACCAACCGCCACACCGACCGCCACGAACGGCGCCGGCGTCATCCGCCGCATCATCGCCGCGGCCGAGGCGAACGACACGGACGCCCTGCGCGAGTACATCGCCTTCACGCCCACAGCCTGCACAACGAACGTGCAGGGCACCGGAGGTCCGCCCGCCTGCCGCCCGGGCGAGGCCGACGGCACGCTCGTCGACGTGTTCGCCGTGATGGACTGCGAGGGGCACTTCGCCCGCGCGGACGAGGTGCGGCTCGAGCCGCTAGAATCGGGCGCGATCGTGTTCCTGAACGCATACCGCACACCCGAGGACTTTTATCCTCCTGGCGACACGGTGCTCCTGTTCACACGCGAGCAGGAGCGTATCGGCAAGTGGGGCATGCAGCTTATCCTCACCGGCGAGAACGTGACGGGCGTCCGCTACGGCTGCGGCCAGTCCGCAGCGGAGTTGATCGCCCTGCACGGCCTCGTGGCGCCCATCGACGTCGACGGCGTTACGAGTGGAATCGCCTCGGTCGACCGCGCGGTCGCCGCCGTGCTCACGCACGACCTTACGGCGATTGAGGACCTGCTGCGCTACTCGCCGGTCGCCTGCGTCGCCGTGCAGGAGGGCATCGGGGCACCGCCGCTGTGCCTCCCGTCCGAGCCCGACGGCACTGTCATCGAGGCGCTGCCCGTGGCGCAATGCGAGGGGTTCCACGTCCGCCCGGGCGACGTACAGCTCGACGTCTTCGCGGAGCCAATTCAGTTCTACGCCGTCTATCGGACGCCACCCGGCGAGTGGCCGGTCGGCGACTACCTCGTCATCTTCTACCGTGGCTTCGGGGAGATGGAGCGGGCCGCGATCGAGCTGGCGATGGATGACGAGGGCGTCGTCGCCATCGACCTCGGCTGCGCCATGACACCGGAGGCGATGGTGGAGTTCCAGCGGCTCACCGATGCAATCGTGGCGCCGCAGGGCTGATCAGACCGCCTACTCCGGCGTGCGCATGTCCTCGACCCGGATATCGAGCGTGCCGTCGGCGCGCGCGTCCAATGTGTAGACAACGTCGATGCGCTCGCCGGGCTCCACGAAGGCGTCGCCCATATCGAACGCCATCGCCGGCCACGTGGTGCCGCCGTCGCGCAGCTTGAGCTTCAGGTGGCGCTCCCCGTTGCCGACGACCCGGCACTCCGTGACGGTCACGCCACGTGAGAGGAACGCCGGCACCGGGTTCCCGACGCCGAACGGCCCCAGCTTCATGAGCCAGCGGATCTCGTCGCCGCGCAGCTGGCGCAACGGCAGCTGTGCGTCGATCTCGAGCACCGGCGCCAGATCCCGCCCCACCAGTTCCCGCTCGGCGTGCGCGACGAGATGGTCGCGCACTTCCTGCAGCCGCGCCGTTTCGACGGTGAATCCCGCGGCAGCGCGGTGGCCACCGAACCGCACGAAGAGGTCCGGCCGCGCCCGCAACGTATCGGTGATGTGAAACTCGTCGATGCTGCGGCAGCTCGCGCGGCTGAACGCATCGCCCTTTTCAAACACCACCGCCGGCCGCCCGTAGAGCGTTACCATCTTGGACGCGATCAGGCCGACGATCCCGGACGAGAAGTCCGGGTGCCCGATCATGATCAGGGGCGGGAGTTCACCTTTCTCCTCTACCAGCCGGGCTGAGAGCGACACCGCCTGCGCCGTCCGCTCCTGCCGTTCCCGGTTGAGCGCGTCGAGCTGTTGCGCCAGCTCGCGGCCGCGCTCGCCGTCCTCGGTCAGCAGCAGCTCCAGCGCCAGCTTCGCGTGGGCGATTCGCCCGGCGGCATTCAACCGCGGCCCCAGACGGTAGCCGATGTCGTCCGCCGTGACCGTCGCCGGGTCGACGCGCGACACCTTCATCAAGGACCGCAAACCCGGGCGCAAGGTCCGCGCCAATACTGGCAGACCGGCGCGCATGATGCGCCGGTTCTCGTCGACCAGCGGCGCCATGTCGCACACGGTGCCCAGCGCCGCCGCGTCCAAGTACACCCCTTCGTCGAAGTGCTTGTCGGCCGCCGCATGCAGGGCGGCCGCCGTATGAAACGCCAGTCCAGCGGTTGCGAGCTCTGACAGCCCACCGGCACTCGCACCGGGTACTTTCGGGTTCACCAGCGCCAGCGCATCGGGCAGCGCCGGTGGCACCGTGTGGTGGTCCAGCACGATCACGTCCATGCCGATCTCACGCGCGCGGGCGATCTCGTCAATGGAGCTGGTGCCGCAATCGGCGGTCAACAGCAGCGTCGCGCCATCGCGCCGCAGCGTCTCGATCGCGGGGACGTTCAGGCCGTAGCCCTCGGTGAAGCGGTCCGGAATATACGGCACCGGTAGCGCACCCGTCGCCCGCAGCGCCTGTGTGAGCTGGGCGGCCGAGGTGACGCCGTCGACGTCGAAGTCGCCGAACACCGCCACGATCTCACCGGAACTTGCTGCCCGCAGCAGCCGGTCGATCGCGACGTCGATCGCAGGCAGGTCGCTCGCGGACGGCGTTGTGGATGGGGAACCGAGAAACTGCCGGGCGGAGCTTGCGTCGGTGATGCCACGCGTGGCGAGCAATCGCCCCACCAGCTCCGGCCAATCGCCGACCGGTACGGAGTCGGGCCGCGTGCGTCCGCGCCAGCGCCGGCGGCGTGCGGCCACGGCATCGCTGCCGACCGACGCCCCGCGTGCCTCCTGCTGCGCCGAAATCACCATGTCCGCGGCACTGTAACAGCGCACCTCGGAGCTGTCGAACAAACGTTACGTCACGCTGCCGCGCGCCCGACGCGTATCAGTGATGTCTCTGCCTCGAGAAATCCCTACGCGGCCGCCTTCGGGCCCGTAGATCACTGCCGATAGTTGCCTAGGACACACCCCGCGCCTGCACCGCTGCGGGGGGGAGCAGTCAGGAAGGAACACCCTCATGAAGCGCCTCTCCCTTGGGGTTGGCATCGCCATGTGCGCGGTCGCCAGCATCGCCGGCGTGCCCGGCAACTCTCGATCCGCGTTGGCAGACGAGCCGCCACTCGCCGGACTCGAAGAACTCTCGGGCGTGGAGTTCGGCGATTTCTCACAGTTCCCTAGCGAACCGCCGCCCGCGTCATCAGTCGAAAGCCCGGCACCCGCCGCGCCGATCGAACAACCGCTGCCGGGCTCGAACGACGCCGCGAACCCGAAGATCACCAAGGCTGAACTCGATCCCGCCACCCAGCGCGACGCTACGGCGCCTATGGTGCTGCCATCGACAGGCACGGGCGCCGGAGATCGCGGCGTTGTGATCACCGCCGGCTTCGCGCTGGCGTTTGCTCTTGCCGGACTGGTGTGCCTGGGAGGCGCTCACGCGTTGGAGGCCGTCCGCACCCGGGATTGCTGACCAGTCCGTTCGCCTGGGCGTGACCCTTGCTGGAGGGAGGCTGTGTGCGATGCGCGCGGCCTCCTTCCTTTGCTCCTGGCTGGTCCGGACTGCAACGCTCATCCCTTCGGGCGAAACGCGCCGAACTCGCCCATCCACCAGCGTCGCCTCACATTCGGCGCATACGAGAGGCCGAACTTCAACGTCGCCGCATCCCGGATGAGGGCGGCCGCTTCCTCAATGGAATCGGTCAGGTGCAGCAACTTCAGGTCGGACTCATCGATACTGCCCGCTGCCAGCATGGTCGTCTCCATCGCCTCGATCCAGGGACCCCAGAACTCGCGCCCGACCAGCACCAGTGGGAAGTCCTGGATCTTGTCGGTCTGCATGAGCGTCGCCGCCTCCGAGATCTCGTCGAGGGTCCCAAAGCCACCAGGCATCGCCACGAAGGCATAGGAGTACTTCATCAGCATCACCTTCCGCACGTAGAAATGCCGGAAGGTCACGATCTTGTCGAGGTAGGCGTTCGGGGCTTGCTCATGCGGAAGCTCGATGTTGCAGCCGGCGGTCCGGCCGCCGACGTCCTTGGCGCCACGGTTCGCCGCCTCCATGATTCCCGGACCGCCGCCGGTCATGACCGTGAAGCCGTCCTGCGCGAGCAACGCCCCCAGCGCCCGCGCCTGCTTGTAATAGGGATGGTCTTCGCCGAAGCGGGCCGAACCGAACACGGTCACGCACGGTCCGACGAAGTGGAGCGCGCGAAATCCGCGCAGCAGCTCGACGAAGATGCGCAGGGCGTGCATGAGCTCGAAGCCCCGCGGCTGGGGTCCGGAGAGGAACCGTATCTCCGGCGGCTCTCCTGAGCCGCCCGCTATCGGCTGCAACTCGGGGTCAGGTTCAGTCATCGCATCCTCCCCGGAACAGCGAAAAGGCGGCCAGTCTCCACGCCGCCTCGAACTGTAAACCACGCCCGGTATGCCTGCCCTCGGATTCTCTCAGGCTGCGGGGGTTCCTTCCGCTTCGGGCTCGGGCGGCAGCACTGCATGCGCGGGCGTCGACATCGTGGCTGCGGCATCGCGATCGCGAATCAGCAGCGCCACCGCAGCACCCACGGCCGAGAGCAGGCCCATCAGCAGAAACGCATCCTGGAACGAGGTCAGCATGCCGCCGGGCGAAGCCGCGTTGTGGGTGAAGCGGCTTGTCAGGTAGGTGGCCGAAACCGCTACCCCGAGGCTCGACGCGACCTGGCTTGTCGCGTTGTACAGCGCAGTCGCCCTGCCCGTGTCCTTCGGCGAGATCTGCGCGTAGGTAGCGGCCTGAAGCGGGACCAGCACGAATCCAAAGGCGATGCCCCGGGCCAGCATCAATCCCCGGATGGTCCACTGGTTTGTCTCAAAGTCCACGCGATACAACGCCAGGGTGACCGCCGCGCAGATGACGAGTCCCATCAGGATGAGCCGCTGCGGCCCGACCCTGCGGTAGATCCGGCTCGCAGGTTGCGCCGTCATCATCACGCCGATCGCCATCACAAACGTCGTGAGCCCCGACTCGAGCGGCGACAGCCCGCGTCCAAGCTGCAACTCCAGCGTCAGCAGGAAGATCATCGACGATCCGCCGAATATCGTGACGATCCACGCGAGGTTGCAGGCCCGGAAGAGCGCGTTTCCCAGGATCCGCACGTCCAGCATTGGCTGTGCGATCCGGAGCTCGGCCAGCGCGAAAGCAGCCAGCAGCGCCAGCCCGGCAATGCCGATGCCCAGGGCCTGGCCGTCGCCGAATCCGTGCTCGCCGGCGCGCGAGAGCGCGTACACGATGGCTGCCAGTCCGGAGCCGGCAAGCACGAACCCGATCGGATCAAAGCGCCCCGCATGCGGCTGCTTCTCTTCGCGCAGGTAGAAGTACGACACGAGGAGCGCGGCGATGCCGATCGGCAGGTTCACCAGGAAGATCCAGTGCCACGACGCGTACTCCACCAGGGCGCCGCCGACGACGGGCCCGCTTGCCGGAGCCACCGCAGCGGGCACTACCATAATCCCCGCTGCCTTCGAGCGCTCCTCCGGAGGAAACGCCCGCCACACCATCGAAAACGCGACCGGCGAGAGCATGCCGCCGCCGACGCCCTGCAGCACACGGAAGCCAATCAGAGCCTCGATCGTCGGGGCGACAGCGCACATCAGCGAGGCGCCCGTGAACGCGGTCAGTGCGAACATGAACACGCGCTTCGTGCCGAAGCGGTCGCCCGCCCATCCCGAGACCGGAATGAAGACGGCGAGGCTAAGCAGGTACGCCGTGATTACCCACTGGATGGTCGAAGGATGCGCGACCTCGAACTCGCGCTGCAGCGTTGGAATCGCCACGTTGATGATAGTGGTATCCAGCAGCTCCATGAAGATGGAGAAGACGCCGACCAGGGCGACGATGTACTTGTATTCGACCTTTCCCAGCATCCCAGGCCTCGCTATCGGCGCTCACGGACCGCCTTCACCTTAGCGCGCAGCCATGCGACATGCTGGCAAGGCCTCCGAGCAGGGCGTCGGACGCCGCGCCCGACTCCCGTGTTTGCCGGGCTACACTGCTTCGATGGATGCGCATGCCCTTCGTACGCTCGAGTTCCCGAAGATCCTCGAGCGGCTGGCACGACATGCCGCCTTCTCGGCCGGGAAGGAGCTGGCCCTCGCCCTAACGCCGTCGACGGACATCGGCGACGTCGTGCGGCGCCAGCGTAAGACCGCCGAGGCGCGCCGCCTGCTCCAGCTCAAGCCGCGGACCGGCCTGCAGGGCGCCCACGACGTGCGGCCGCTGGCCGAGAAGGCCTCGCGCGGGGGCATCCTGGCGCCCGAGGAGTTCCTGAACCTCGCCTCTACGCTGGAGTGCGCCCGTGAACTGAAGTCATCGATTTCCCGCCTATCCGAAGAGCTGCCGCTGCTGGCGGACGTGGTCGACATCGTTGAACCGCTGGCTCGCACGGTCGAAAACATCAACCGTTCGATCAACCAGCGCGCCGAGGTCACCGACCAGGCTTCACCCGCGCTCGGCGCGATCCGCCGCGAGGTGCGCGGGCTGCACGACCGGCTCTACTCGCGGATGCAGGAG
>JACRBR010000142.1 GCA_016213125.1 Chloroflexota bacterium
CTGGGCGATCGTGGGCTTGCTGGCGGAACTGCCGGGGTTGGTGCCGATGGCGCACTCGGCGCCGTCGAGGAAGCGGTCGCCATCGGTGTCGCGGTTCGTGGCCAGCAACGGCCCGCTCCCGTTGCAGCCGGCGGCTTCGTTCACGTCGAGGATGCCGTCGTTGTCGTCGTCGTTGTCGCAGGCGTCGCCGGTGGGGTCGGAGTTGGGCCAGGTGCGGTCGTCCTGAGTGGAGGGCGGGGTCTGGTCGGTGAAGTTGCTGTCGCTCCATGCCTGCGACACGTTGTTGTCAAAGGGACAGTTGTCGGTGGCCCCGCTGATGCCGTCGCCATCGTCGGTCTGTACCTGGTACGCGACGGGGCTGCTATCGCTGAAGCTGATCCAGCCGATGTTCTCGCCGTACGCGTTCCCGGAGAAGATACCCGTCACTTTGTCGATGACGACGCCGTAGTTGCCCGTGCTCGCGCAGGTGCCGGGATTGTTCTGGCAGGAGAAGCTTATCCAGCCGACGTTCTCGCCCCAGGCGTAACCGCTGAGCTTACCCGTGCCGTCGTTGGTGACGCCGTAGTTGCCGGTGCTGCCACAGGTGCCGTTGTTGGTGCAGCTCAGGTTGATCCAGCCGATATTCTCGCCGTACATGTAGCCGGTGAGTCCCGTGCCGGAGACCTGCATGCCCGGGCCGCCGGGACCGGAGGGCTCGGCATTGATCCAGCCCACATTTTCGCCCCACGCGAACTGCGAGTTATCGCTGTTGGGATCGATGTTCTCAGCGGACGCGATGGCAGAGGCGGCTGCGAGCAGGGCCGCGAACACGCCCGCCGTGAGCATCCGGTGCCAGACAGAATGGGACATCTGCAAGCCGCCTCGCTGGTGTCGCCCATCGTATCACGCATAGGCGGCAGGAGATCCACCCAACCGTCAAGATCCCGGCCGGCCGGTTGACCCCGAAGCGGCGATTCGGTCCTTTGGCGGATGCCCGCGGGTCAACGCGGGGATAGCATGCAGTTGCATGAGCGACGGATTCGATTGGTACGCCTGGGTGGCCGAGCGCGGCCGGATCTTCGAGGGCCGGCCGTCGCTTAACCAGTACCTGGGCCTTCATCTGACCGAAGCGGGGCCGGGATGGGCCCGGATGCGGCTCGATCTGCGGCCCGATGTCATGAACCCCTTCGGGGCCGTGCACGGTGGCAGCGTGAGTGCGCTGATCGACTCCGCCGCAGGCTCCGCCATCGCGGCCGGCACGCTGCCCGATGACCGCATCATGGGTACCATCGATATGCAAGTCCACTTCCTCGAGCGAGCGCGCGGGACGTACCTGCTGGCGGAGGGGCGCATGGTGCGCGCGGGCAGGTCCATCGCGATCGCCCGGGTCGAGGTGCGGGACGACACGGACACGCTTGTGGCGATGGGCACGGCCACGTTCCGGCTGGCAGATCCCGGCGCGCGGCGGCATCGGAATGAGGACTGATTCTCAGGCGGGACGCAAACGGGAGAGGTGCATGGTTCGGTACGAGAAGACCATCGAAATCGCAGCGCAACCTGCGGTCGTGTGGGAGGTCATACGAGACGTCGAGCGCTGGCCCGAGTGGACGCCCACCATGAAATACGTGAGGCTCCGCGAGCCCGGCCCTCTCGCGCTCGGCAGCACCGCCGATGTCGACGTCGATGGCGCAGGCAGAAGCACGCTGCGCGTCACCGAGTACACCGAGGGCCGCTCGTTTACCTGGAGCGCGACCGTCCGCGGCGTGCGTTTCGCTGCGGCGCACATCGTCGAACCGGCGGGCGCGGGTTCGCGTGCGACGCTCTGGGTCGAGTTCCGTGGAGTCATGGCCGCTATCTTCGCGCCCATGCTTCGCCGCACCGCTCACCGCAACGTCGACATCGAGGCCGAAGGCCTCAAGCGACGCAGCGAGGAGACCGCGCGAGCCGGTTTTCCAGCATCTTCGCAACGGACGGAGGGCTACGAACGGATGCACACCGCTTAAGCCGCCGCGACGCGCCGGCGCGAGTGCGCGTACTGGTGCGCCACGATGAGCAGCAGCGCCATCATCAGCATGAACGCGGCGACCTTGAACGGCGCCAGAGGCCCGTACATGCCCCCGATGACGCCGCCCAGCGCCTGTCCTCCGGCTGCGCCGAGACCCTGCACCGCGCTGAGCGCGCCGAGCCACAGACCGCGGCTTCCCGCATCGGTTGCATCCAGCGCCGCCGCGCCCCACGCCGGCATGCTGATGGCGTAGGCCACGCCCGCCAACACCACGAAGTTCACGGCGATGTACGGCGACGTCGTCAGCGTCAGCGCGAAAATCGACAAGGCCGCGACCAGCAGGCCTCCCGCAAGCAGCACCTGGCGTCCCAGCCGGTCGGAGATGCGCATGAAGCGCCAGAACCCGATACCGGCGATGAGCGCGGGTATCGGCAGCAGCAGCGCCATGAACGACATCTTTACCTCGAGGACCTCACGGGTGTAGGCGCCGATCATCGGCGTTTGAACGCTGGTGCCAACGGTGAGTAGCAGGACAACCGCCGCCAGCGTGGCGATCCCCGGCACCCATGCTTCGGGCTCCTTCGTCCGGGCGGGCTCCACACCCGCTGCAACGGCGACGATCTGCGCGGCAGGGGCGGACGCCGGCACGCTGCGCACGACCATCAGCAGGGCCAGCACGCTGAATGCGATGCAGGACCAGAATGCGGCGCCATACGTAACGTAGTCGACCATGAGGACGCCGGCCAGCGTACCCAGCCCGATGCCGCCCATCTGCGCGATGTTGAGCATCGTCATGGTGCGCGTGCGGCGCGCCCGAGGCGTCGACTCGCCCACGTGAGCCATGAACGCGGGCCACATGGTGGCGGCGCCGATACCGAGCAGCGCCGAGAAGGCCAGGAAGTAGCGCTCGCTGGGTACCTCCATCATCAGCACCAGCACCGGGATGCTGATGACCATGCCCGTGATCATCACCACGAGGCGCCCCAGGCGATCGGCGATGAAGCCGGCCACCGGCTGCCAGAGGAACTTGGCGACGCCGTAGCAGGCCATGGCGTACCCCGGCCACGCCGCACCGGTGCCAAGCTGCTGCGGAAGGTACTGCTGCACCAACGACAGGAAGTACACGCCAACAGCCGCCTGCCAGAGGAAGACGACGATAGCCAGCTCGAGGACCCGGGCGTTGTCCCCTTTGAGGGCGCGCGGAAGCTTCTGGATCACAGCCTCCGCCGGCTGCATGCGTTCGTTCTGTATCACCCAACCACCCCTGCCCCGCCCCACCTCGTCCCTTCGGAAGAGGGCGCAATCTGTTTGTGGAGCCGATGGCCCACGCCTATGCCGGCATGCTCGCCTTGCCCGGGGACCGCTCCCTGCCTTCAGTATCGGCTGGAGCGGGCCGGGGACTCAGAGCACCCCGGTCTCAACCCTGTGTTTCGCGACGGCGATGGCGCCCAACGCCCCCGCGCGCTCCCCGAGTGTTCCTTCCAGGACCTGGGCGTCCGCGAAGGCCTGGCCGAACGCCCGCTGGCGCGCCACCTCGATAGCCGGACCCATGACGGCCTCGCCCATGTTCATCATCCCCCCGCCCAGCACGATCGCCTGGGGGTTGAATGCATTCATCATGCTCGCCAGGCCGATCCCCAGGTACCGCCCGGCCCTCTCGATGATCGCTCCGGCTTCGGCCTCGCCCTCCTGGCTCGCGCGGTACACGTCCTCCGCGTCCAGCGGCGGGTTGTGCTCGGCGATGCGCGCCGTGCGCGGCAGTCGGCCCGCGTCGATCAAGTCCTGCGCCTGCCGCGCAATCGCCGTGCCGGATGCGAACGCCTCGAGACAACCGACGTGGCCTGCTCCGCAGACCGGTCCTTCCGTGGCGACCGCCACGTGGCCAAGTTCCCCGGCGGCGCCCGACGCGCCCGTGTATAACTCATTGTCGATGATGATCCCCCCGCCGATGCCAGTGCTGATCGTCAGGAAGATCATGTGCCGGTAGCCCCGGCCTGCCCCGAACTGATGCTCCGCGACGCCCTGGCAGTTGGCGTCGTTCTCCAGCACGACGGGGCGAGCGAAGCGCTCGCGCAGCATGCGCACAAGGTGCACGTTGTGCCAGCCCGGCAGGTTCGGCGGATCGGTGATGACGCCCTCTGCTGTATCGATGGGGCCGGGAGCGGATATGCCGATGGCGCGTATCGCGGCGAGATCCACCTTCGCTTCGGCCGCGGCCTCTCTCGTCGCCTGCACCATTCGCCCGATCACCGCCTCCACCCCGCCCGATGCCTGCGTCGCGACCCTGGCGTCGCCCAGCACGTTGCCGTGCGCATTCGTCACCAGCACCAGGATCTTCGTGCCGCCGAGGTCGATCCCGGCGAACACATCGCCGTCGGTCATATCTATTCCGCCGCGCCGCCGTGGACCCGCGCCTGCCGCTGGTCCGCGATCGCCGCCTCATAGAGCTCGACGTACTTGCCGGCTGCGCGCCCCCACGACCAGTCCTGGCGCATGCCGCGCTCCTGCATCGCACGCCACCCCGCCTCGTTCCCGAACGCGGCGATCGCGCGCTCGCAGGCCTGCTGCAATGCGTGCGCGTTCGCCTCTTCGAAGACGAACCCGGTGCCGAACTGCAGCGCCGCATCGGCGTCCTGCACCGTATCGGCCAGACCCCCGGTCTTGCGCACCAGCGGCACGGCGCCATAGCGAAGCGAGATCAGCTGGCCGAGGCCGCACGGCTCGTAGCGCGACGGCATCAGGAAGCAGTCGCATCCGGCGTAGATCTGTTGCCCCAGCGGGGGATTGAAGTCGAGCCAGATCTTCACCTTCTGCGGATACTTCGCCTCAAGCGCCTGCAGTGTCCGGTGCACGGCCTCGTCGCCGGTGCCCAGCACGGCGAGCTGCGCGTCATGCGTCGAGAGCATCGCGTCGAAGGCGGTGGCGACCAGGTCGATCCCCTTCTGCGCGAAGAGGCGTGTGACCACACCAAAGAGCGGCACGCGGTCGTCTTGCGGCAGGCCCGCGGCGCTCTGGAGCGCGCGCTTGTTCTCGATGCGGTCACCGATCGTATCGGCGCTGTAGTGCCGCGAGATGTGGGGGTCCGTCGCCGGGTTGAACTCCTCGTAGTCGATGCCGTTCACGATGCCCGAGACCACGGCGGAGCGTGCCCGGAGCAGTGGGTCCAGGCCGGCGCCGTATTCGGGCGTCAGGATCTCCTTCGCGTAGGTATCGCTCACGGTGTTCACGCGGTCGGCATGCAGGATCCCCTGCGCCATCGCGCTGTAGGCGATGCCCCCGTCCAGGCCTGGTAGCGCCGCAAGCTGCGTCCCGCCGATGTGGTAGTGGTGCGCGAAGCCGGCATCGAAGTTCCCCTGTAGCGCGAGGTTATGGATGGTGTACACGCGGCCAGCGTCGATCCACGCGTGGTCGTCGCCCGCCGACCGCATGCCGGCCAGGCGCGTGAGCAGGAAGGCGCTGTGCCAGTCCTGAGCGTGGATGACCGATGGCCGGAAGCCCAGGTGGGGCGCCGCGGCCAGAAGGGCGTCGCAGTAGAAGAGGAAGCGGTCCTTGTCGTCGTCGAAGCCGTACACGTTGGCGCGATCGAAGAAGCGCGCGTTCTCGACCAAGTACACCGGCACGCCGCGGACCTCGGCCATCCAGATGTCGGCATGCTCATCGCCGCCGGGCCACGGCACCTTCACGTTGTCCAGCACCTTGCGCGGCGTCAGCAGCGTGCGGTCGACGGCGCTGTGCATCGGCATGGCGATGCGCACGTGCGCGCCTTGATCGCGCAGAGCGCGTGGCAAAGAGCCCGCAACGTCGCCGAGCCCGCCGACTTTCGCGAGCGGGCTCATCTCAACGGTGGCGAAAAGGACGTCCAAGGGTAATCCTGTGGGGCGCGGATGTGTCGGTCTATGTGTAGCCGATTGTGACAGGCGTCGCAAACTTCGAAGCGGCTATACTGGCTTCATCATGGTGACGAAGCGCACCCCGGCCAAGGAGCCCCCGCGGCGGCGAGAGCCGCAGCCGAAGAAGGAACCGCTGTCCCTTTGGGAGCGGCTTGCAGCGATCGGCGCGCGCATTCCGACTGAAGATCGAGCTGACCATCCGCGCGATGGCGCGCGAAACCTCGAGCACTACCTGTACGGTGCGCCTCGCGAGGACTAGTGCCCGGTCCTTACATCGACACATCCCACCTGGTAGCGGTCTTCGACGCCGACGACGATCTTCACGCTCGTGCGATGAAGATCGCCCTTGAGCTTCGGAAGGAACAGCTCGCGATGGTGACGTCTGACGCCGTTCTCATTGAGTACCTGACGTATTTCTCGGGATGGGGACGAGATACGAGGATTGCCGCGGTGGACTTCGTGCTGGAATTGCGCGTCGATCCGGCCGTGCGGGTCATTGCGCACAGCGATGACCTGATTGCCCGCGCGATGGAGCCGTATCGACGGCGCCCGGACAAGAGCTACAGCATGACGGACTGCATCTCTATGGTGATCTGCCGCGACGAAGGTATTACGGAGGTTCTTACGCATGACGAAGACTTTGTGAGGGAAGGCTTTGTCGCGCTTCTCCGCCAATAGCAGCACCCATCACGCCCGCAGGCGATCCCGGAGCACTCGATAGCCGATCAGCCTGATCCCCAATGATTCGCAGTACTCCCGCATTCCGCGCGTGCGGAAGATCTCGCCTTCTTTCGCGCGGTAGCGTCCGCCGATCGGGTCGATGGCGTCGAGCTCGTCGCCGCCCAGCGCCGGGTGGGTGATGAACAGCGTGAGCCCCGGCCGCAGCTCCGAGAAGAACCGTCGGAACCGCGCGACCTTCTCTTCCGGCTCGATCTCCAGCATCGTTCGCGCGATCACGTGGTCCAGCAGCGGCCATCCATGCTCATCGAGCCGCCGTAGCTGCTCGAGGTACATCGGCGCGCGTTCGCCCAGCGTGGCCAAGATCTGCTCGCTCGGACGGAAGAAGAACAGCGGCAGCCGATACTCCAGCGCCAGGTCGACGTACATGGCGATGAACTTCGGGTGAAACAACGCTTCCGTGTGCGTGTCGATGTGCGTCACGTCCACGCCCATCGCCAGCGCGTGCACGATCTGCGCCCGCAGCTCCGCCCGCGCCGCCTCCACTGTCACGTGCTCGACGGCCGACGCCGCGTTGCGCCACATCCCACCGTCGGGCGCGTGCAAAGACGGATCCCCGGTGAGTGACCGCCAGCGGCAGGCCTCGTGCTCGGCCACGAGCGACAGGTGCACGCCGAGGTCGCCCTCCGGATGCTCCCGCGCCAGCCTCGCCGTCTCCGCGAACCATGGCGCCGCCGTCAGCGCCGACCCGCATGTCAGGGACCCGCGCGACATCCCCTCGAACGCCGCCGCGCTCGATGCGTGGCAGAAGCCGACATCGTCCGCGTGGATGATGAGCACCCGCTCATCAGGTGCGAATCCGAGCATCTCCAGTGTCGCCGTCATGCGCCCGATCGTAGGGGAGAGGGAGTGCTGGGGCTAGCGCTCATACATCCGGGGCGGATCCACGTCGTCGAGGGCCGTGCGGATGAGGAAGAAGCCGGAGGCGGAGATGAGGACGGCGACGAACGGTGACCAGGCTGCCCAATGGTGATACGGCAAGGACTCGCGAGCCTTCGACATATCGCCGCCCCAGCTTGCCTCATGGGGGATGCCCAACGCGAGAAAGCCCACGGTCGTTTCTCCGAGGATCGTCGCCGCCGCTGCGATTGCCGCAGCACCTAGCGCTGGGACCCAGTGGTGAACGCTAGTCACCGAGAGGCTGTCGAAGCCATGCCCACCCGCCCGCAACGCCAGCATGAACGCGTGAATTCCGAAGCAGATTGCGAGCGGCTTGAACCCCGGCCAGAAGGCGACCACAAACATCAGCGAGATGATGACGAGCGGCATAGAGAGCCAGATCTCGGCGGCTTCCATTAGCGCGTTACGAAACCCGGCGGGCCCACGCGATAGCAACGAACCTGCAAGGAGACCAGGAACAAAGCCTGCCGCAAGGATAGTCGCGCTCAATTCAAGTGAGGTCCGATTCCCGTAGAGGAGGCGGCTGAAGATGTCGCGTCCTAGCTTGTCCGTGCCAAGCAAGTGATCGAGAGACGCGCCCTCGTTGTTTTTTCCAACGAACTCCCGCGCTTCATGCGGTGCAATCCACGGGCCAATGATGCCGATGATCACATACGCGAGGACGAAGGTGGCACCGGCGACGAGCAGGCAGTTGTGTCGCGTCCACCGCCAATCGATCTCGACGTGCCGAGCTATTGACGCGTCAAACTGTGAAGGCGGCCGCAGTGCCCATACCACCAGCGCCAAGAGCGCGAACAACAGGATTACGGCTTCGCTGGTGCTGACGTCGTACTGATACAGCGACCGAAACAGGTACTCGCCCAGTCCCGGGATTGTGTAGATACTCTCCACAACAAGTAGCGCACCGAGCACCCACGGAAACACGTCGACCGCGACAGCGCCTGCAGCGAACCCAACCCTGATGAGCGGGATAGGTGCCGGGCCGCTAATACGCCGCACCAGGCGCGCTGACCACATCCCGGGCAAGACGCCCACGGTGAATGCGGCTGGCACGAACTGCTGGAGGTTGTCGACGGGATGATCAAAGAACCGGACGACTCTCCCACCAAGCGGAGGTGCGTACCCCCACCACTCCTGTGGATAGATGAGCTGGTAGGTGAGTAATGCCACCATCGGGGCCGCGGCAATCAAGGCCCCTGCCACCCTCAGGCCAGAGCTCCATGCTCCCCTTCGACGAAGTGAAGGCCAGAGTCCGGCCACGCACGCCGTCGCGACACTGAACAGCACGGAGAGAATCAGCAGCTCGGCGGATCTGACCCAGCGCTCTTCGATGCTGTCGCTCACCGGCCGGTTGTTCACGTAGGACTTCCCGAAATCCAGCGTGAAGATCCGCTGCCAGAAGTCGCCGTACTTCTCGGACGTGGCGTGACATTCGGGAGGGTTTTGGCCGGCGAACTGGCGGCAGTACGAGTCCTTGCCCCCGAAGCTCCCGTATGGATCCGGCAGCACCTCCAGCAAGAAGAACACGCCGTTAAACAGCACGAAGGCTATGGCGGGCAGAAACGCCAGCCGCAGCAACACCCGGCGCGGGTACGCAGGCAGGCTCCCCCAGGCGCGTAGCATGCGCGGATGATGCACCCGTTACGCCTGATCTGTCAACGCTGATGCGGCCGCGGCATCCTCAGTCTTCGTCCGACCACTCCTCCGGCGTCAGGTCGATCAGCCGATGTTGGTCCGTCGAGGCCGGCGATGCGGGCTGCTTCGGCGCGGGCGCTGACGGTGGTTCGTCGGCGTCGGACCAGTCCGCGGTTTCGTGGGCGGCGGGGTGCGGCTCGGAGACCGGCGGTGCGGGCGCGGGAGCCATGTGCTCGGCGCGGGGCTGCTCGACGCGCGTCACGGGCTCGACCAGCGGCTCGCCTTCTTCTCGGCGCACCTGCACGAGCTGGACGCTGAGCCCGTGCGTCGCCGACATCGTCACGAAGGCGGAGCGGATGCCGGGCTCGGCCTCCACCGGCTGGCTGACGCGCACGTCCCGATGCGCCAGCTCGGCGATGGCGCCGTCCAGGTCGTCGACCTCCAGCGCGACGTTGTAGAAGCCCTCGCCCTTCCGCTGCAAGAAGCTGCGGACGGGGTTGTCCGAATCCGTGGGCGACGGCGACACGAGCTGCAGTAGCGTCTCGCCAAGCGGGATATCGACGGATCGCACGCCGAACTCCCGCACCAGTTCAACAGGGCCGGCGCGCTCGTCGAGGAGCTGCTCGAACGTCGTGGCAGCCCCCGCCGCGTTGAGCACGGCGAGCGTGATGCGGTGGATGCGTCGGATTCGCATTGGCACTCCATCGGGGAACGTTGGTCTGGCCGGCCCCGCGACTGCCAATGCTATCCTGCCTGCACTTCGCTGTGAAGCGACAGGCGAGGAGCATCCGATGGCCATCGACGAACGCCCGCAGGCAGGCGCCGCCGTCGCCGCGACCGCAGTCGCCGAGATCCGCGAGGCGGCGGCGCGCGTGCGCGAGAACGTCGCGCGCGTGATCGTCGGCCGCGACGACACTATCGAGATGGCGCTGGTCGCCCTGCTGTGCGAGGGGCACGTGCTGGTCGAGGACGTGCCGGGCATCGGCAAGACGATGATGGCGAAGGCGCTGGCCCGCTCAGTCGGCTGCGAGTTCCGGCGCATCCAGTTCACGCCCGACCTCATGCCCTCCGATGTCACCGGCATCAACTTCTATAACCAGAAGCGCGGCGAATTCGAGTTCCGGCCGGGCCCGCTTATCGCGAACATCGTCCTCGCCGACGAGATCAACCGCGCGACGCCGCGAACGCAGTCGGCGCTGCTGGAGGCGATGGAGGAGCGGCAGCTCACGATCGACGGCGTGACGACGCCGCTGCCACGACCGTTCCTCGTGCTCGCCACGCAGAACCCCATCGAGCTGGAGGGCACGTTCCCGCTGCCGGAGGCGCAGCTCGACCGCTTCCTGCTGCGCGTGCGCATGGGATACCCGGACGCCGCGGAGGAGGACACGATCCTGCTCCGCTTCGAGGCGGAGAACCCGCTGGACTCCTTGCAGCCCGTTGTCCAGGCGGAGGAGCTGGTGCGCCTCGCGGCGCTGCTCCCGTCGGTGCACTGCGAGCCCGCAGTGCGCGACTACATCATCCGTATCGCACGTGCGACACGCGACCATCAGTCGACGGAGCTGGGTGCCAGCCCGCGCGCCACGCTGGCACTGTTCCGCGCCTCGCGCGCGCTCGCTGCGGTGCGGGGGCGTGACTTCGTCCTTCCCGACGATGTGCAACACCTAGCGCCGTCCGTCCTCGGCCACCGCATCATGCTGGGCGCGCAGTCGCGGCTGCGCGGCCGCGATGCGGAATCGCTGGTGCGGGAGGTGCTGGATCAGGTGCCGGTACCGGTGAAAGACTGAATCTTCGCAATATAAGGTCCCGCGATGGTGCGTGATTTCTGGCTCCTGCTCACGATCGTGATTGTCCTCGCGGGGGTGGCCGCCCAGAACGCCGCCCTGGCTCTGCTCGGTTTCGCCGACGGTATCGCCTGCCTGGGTGCCCAGCTGCTGTCGAGGTGGTCGTTGCGGCGCCTGCACTACCAGCGCCTGGTGCCCGAGGACCGCGCCTTTCCCGGTGAGAACGTTGGCGTGACGCTGCAGGTCACCAACCACAAGGCGCTGCCCCTGTGGTGGATCGAGGTGCGGGATACGTATCCGGAGGCCGCGCCCGATGACGCGACCAGCGGAACCGGTTCCGTCGCCACTGCCGGGAGGCTCGTCACCAACTGGACGGCGGCGGCCGGCCCGTACGAGAAGATCTCCCACCGGTACAGCTTCCCGGCGCCCGCGCGCGGGGTCTACGAGCTGGGTCCGGCCACCATCAAGACAGGCGATCCGTTCGGGCTCTTCCCGGAGGAGCGCACAGGGCAGGACAACACGCGCATTCTCGTGTACCCCCGCATGGTGGACATCGGTGAACAGCCGCTGCCGTCGCGAAGGCCCTTCGGCGAGACGACCGGCGGCCTGCGCATCTTCGAGGACCCCGTGCGGGTCGCAGGTCTGCGCGACTACCAGCCGGGAGATCCTTTGCGCCGGATCGACTGGAAGGCGACGGCGCGCATCGGACGGTTGCAGTCGCGCGTCTATGAACCGACATCATCGCAGCACCTGCTGATCTGTCTGAACACGGCGACGCTCACGCCGGTCTGGGCCGGCTTTATCCCGGAGCTGTTCGAAGGCTCGATCACCATCGCGGCATCTATCGCCCGCTGGGCCGACGAACAGCGGTACTCCGTGGGGCTGCTCGCCACGAGCAGTGTCGCCAATGCGCCACGCGCGATCCGCATCCCGCCCGGCCGTCAGAGCGATCAGCTCGCGCGCCTGCTCGAGGCGCTCGCGGTGGTGACGCCGTACGTGCTCGACTCGCTGTCCGCCATGCTCGACCGCGAGGAGCACCGGATGGCTATAGGTACGACGCTCGCCGTCGTCACGGCGACGATGCCGGAGGAGCTGCGTGTCACGCTGCAGCGGCTGCGCCGCCGGGGGCACCCGATCGTCGTGCTGTCACCGTCCGGCAATCGCTGGCAGGCGGAGTTGGAGGGCATCGAAGTCCGCAATCTCGCCCTGAGCGAGCATGGCGAGATCTCGTTCGCGCGGCCGAGCGAGGTCGCCTCATGAGCGTGCGCGACGCGCGGCTCCCGCTGCTGCTGTTGCTCGAAGTCTGCTGGGGATGGGCCTTCGCCGCTGTGCTCGCGCAGGTGTTCTCGGGCGGGGGCGCCGCCGGGCCATCCGTCGTTGGGACGGCGCTGGTGGTGCTCGGTTCGTATGGCCTCGCCGCGGCGCTGCGCCAGCTTGACGTCGACGAAACGACGATGCGGGCCATCGGGGTGGGAGCGACGGTGCTATGCCTGGCCCTCGTCGTGCCGCTTGAGTTCCGGGCGACGCTGTGGGAGGAAGGGCCCGCGCGTGGCGCCGTGATCGGCGGGGCGACAGCGTTCGTCGTGCTGTGGATCCGCGGGGTACTGCGCGGCCGCGTCCAGGACGCCAGCTTCGAGGGCACGCTGGGCAGCGTCGCGCTGGGGCTGCTGCCCAGCGCCATCGCCGCCGGGACGCTGCCGGATGCGCACGGCCCCCAGGCAGTTGGTGCTCTCGCCGTTGGCTACGGCATGTTGAGTCTGCTGGTGCTGGCGCTCTATCGCACCGCCGAACCGGGTCGTCCCATGAGGGCACTCGCGTCGCAATGGGGAGCGGCGACGGTCATGATCGTGGCCGCCGCTGCGGTCATGGTATTGCTCGCGGCCGCCATCGATCCGGCGTCGTTCGGCTTCCTGGCACCCATCGGCGAACCGCTGCGCCTCGCCGGGCGCCTGCTGCTGCAGTACGTACTCGGCCCGCCTCTCGCGGCGCTCGCATGGCTGCTCGACCTGATACTACCGGACGGCCAGCGGCAGTTTCGACTGCAGCCCGAGGAGCCGGTCGAAGAACAGCGCAGGGAACCGGACAACGACGATCCGGCCTGGACGCTGCCCCTCCGTTACGTAGTCGGCGGCCTGATCGTTGCAGGCATCCTTCTCGCGGCGCTGCTTCTCCTGTCGCTCCTCTTTCGGCGCTATCGTCGGCCCGACGAAGACGAGGATGCGCAGGAGACACAGCGCGAGGGTGTGCTGGCCGAGGATCTCAGCGACCTGTTCGGCATGCTCGGAGGCCGCTTCCGCCGCCGGAGTACCCGCCCCAGCACGATCGCCATCCGCCGGCTGTACGGCGAAATGCTCGACCGCGCGGCCGACGACGGCATCGAGCGTCCTTCGGGCACAACACCGCTCCAGTTCGCCCCGATGCTCGAGGCGCGGTATCGCTCTAGCCTGCCGACGGACATCACGCTGGCCTTCGCCGACTC
>JACRBR010000143.1 GCA_016213125.1 Chloroflexota bacterium
CGAACGTCGAATCCACCCCCGCCGAAAAGGCGACGATGGCCGAGTCCATCGACCCGAGAATTCCCCGCAGCTCAGCCAGTTTCGAATCCATATGCCTTCCATACTAACAGCCGCCTCCTGCCACGCCGCCCCCGGGGGCCTCTACTCCGCCTAGGGGATTCTGCCGATATCAGTAAGGAAGCCATACGCGGGCAGAACGGAGGCTTTGGATTGGGCGGCTCCACTCGGTACCTGCACCTGCGCTTCTCGGCGCTCAGCTTCCTGCTGGCCTGCCTCATCGGCGCGCTCGTCGTGTTCGCCAGCCACCAGCTCGTGGCCTCGAACGACCACGAGGCCGCCGCCACCAGCACCTCCCGGCTCTTCGCCGGCCCCCTCCGGACCATCTTCGCCGAGGCCGCCGCCTCCGACCCGCCTGTCCTCACCGCCACCCAGCGCGCCCGTGTCGACGAACTTTCCCGCGCGCTTATTCCCAGCGAGATCTACGCCCTGCGCGTCTATGCAGCCGATGGCGCCATCATCTACGCCAGCGACGGCGCCGGTACCGCCATCAAGCCGCCTTCTCCGGGGACAAGCTGGCAGACAGTGAAGGAGGGCGAGACCCCCCTCTTCGTTACCTATCTCAACGACGGCCCCTACACCGCCCAGCTCACCGAGGACGCGGGGCCCATCGATACCACCATCGCTTCCCACCAGCGCAGCGCCCTCATTGCCACCTTCATCGCCGTGTCACTGCTGTTCCTCCTCGTGCAGGGCGCGTTCTGGCTCATCGTCCGCGGCATCACCTCGGACCACCGCCGCCTCGTCCGCCTCTACGTGGCCGGCGAGCAGATGCGCGGCTCACTCGATATGCACGATGTCCTGACCCAGCTCACACGGGATGCAACGCTCACCGCGAAAGGCACATTCGGGCTGGTCGCGCTCTACGATCATGAAAACGGCGACATGATGTTGCGCTGCACCTACGACCACAGCACCGGCACCATCGCGCACCACCAGCGCGCGGTCGAAGAGTGGTTCATGCGCCGCTGCGTCATCACCAACACCACCATCATCAGCGGCCAGGCCTGCGATGCCTTCCACCAGTTCTTCGCCGAAGTCCCGGATGAGGGCCAGATCAACGTCGTCTGCGTGCCCATGACCCTGCGCGACAAGGTCGCCGGTGTTGTTGCCGTCCTCCGCCCGCCGACGCAGCGCCGCAACGGTTTCGCGCCGGACAACGTCCGCCAGGTCGTCGACCTTGCCGCCCAGGGTGCCATGGCCGTCGAACAGGCTGAACTCTTCGCCAAGGTCCGCGCCTACGCCGACGAGGTCGAGCTCTCCTACGACTCCACCCTCAAGGCGCTCACGGCCGCACTCGACGCAAAGGACGACGTCACCGAGGGCCACTGCGAGCGCGTCTCCAAGCTCACCGCGCAGCTCGCGCGCGATATGGGCATCCCGGACCGCGCCCTCGTCGATATCGAGCGTGGCGCGCTGCTGCACGACGTCGGCAAGATCGGCGTGCCCGACGCCGTCCTGAAGAAGCCCGCCGCCCTCAACGAGCTGGAGTGGGAGGCCATCCGCAAGCACCCGCTTCTGGCCGGCATCATGATCTCGAAGGTCGGCTTCCTCGAAGGCGCCACGCCCATCCTGCTCTACCACCACGAGCGCTTCGACGGGGCCGGCTACCCCTTCGGCCTCGCCGGCGACCGCATCCCGCTCGAAGCGCGCATCTTCTCCGTTGTCGATGCCTACGACGCCATCACCTCGGATCGCCCCTACCGCACGGCCCGCATCCACGACGAGGCCATGCGCGAGATCACCGACAACGCCGGCACTCAGTTCGATCCCGCCGTTGTCCTTGCCTTCCAGCGCCTCATGTCATCCCGGCCGGAGCTGCACGCGCGCCTGGCCACCAGCCGCGCCGCCGCCCGCGCACAGACCGACGACGATAACCCCCACCTCGCCGAATCCGTAGCCTGACACCCTTGTCCCTAACCCCTTGTCCCTCGTCCCTTGTCCCTTACCCGTTGTCCCTCGTCCCTTGTCCCTAGCCCCTTGTCCCTCGCCCCTTGTCCCTTGTCCCTC
>JACRBR010000145.1 GCA_016213125.1 Chloroflexota bacterium
CTCGACGAGCTCGGCGCGTTCCTCGACGAGCACCGCCAGGTCGTCGGGCCGGCGGTGTTCCTCTACGCGTTGTCGCCGTTGCCGACGAACAACCTGTTCATCGCGGCGGGGATGGTCGGCGTGAACCTCGGCTGGGTACTGGCGGGGTTCTGGGCGGGGCGGATCCTGGCGGACACGTTCTGGGTCTGGACCACGGAACGGGTGTTCAGCTCGCTGGGCGACGTGTTCGAGGGGGCGGTGGGAACGCGGTGGGCGATCGGGCTGCAGCTGCTGAGCGTGGTCAGCGTGCTGTTGCTGTACTTGCTGCCGTGGGCGCGGTGGATCCGGCGGTACGCGGACCATCATGGGATAGGAACGCGCACGGGCTAACGGCCGGCGGGGACCGGCCGTGGACAAACGACGCGCGGGCTGAAAGCCCGCGCTACAGCGCCATTGACTTACATCTGCTTGCCGAAGTCCTCGATCTTCTGCTCGAGGCGCCGCTGCTGGAGGGACATCGTGAAGTCGCCGCGCGTGCGCTCGAGAATGCCGCGGACGTTGTCGGTCGTGCGGCGGAGGCCGCCGGTCATGGCGTCGGGGTAGTCGACCGTCACGAGGACGGAGTACATCTCGTCCATCGCCGAGAGCCACACCTCGCACTTCTCGATGTCGCCGGACCGCAGCGTGTCGAGCAGGTGGCGGCGCAGCTCGCCGATTGCCTCGCCCATGCCGTTGAGATAGGCGGCATATTCGACGTCGAGATCCGTAGGCGTCGGCAGCTCCCCGCCCTCCACCATCGCGAGCGTGATGGAGGCTTCCGCGAACTCCTTCTGCGAATCGTGGACGAACCCCGCAAAGTAGATGTCCGGGTGGGCGAGCAGGCTCAGCTTTGCGACGCGGAGCTGTTCACCCGCCTTCGCCGCAAGTTCGCGCGCGAGGTCGAACTCGTGCCGGTGGACGGCGCGGATAGCGTTCGCCGAGAAGCGGATCGCCTCGCGGCAAAGCGGCAGGGCCTTCTCGCGGGCAGCATTCTTCGACGAGAAGTCGTCGCGCACGCGCTCCATGATCTGGTCGAGGCTGGTAGAGATGTCGGTCATGGCGGGAAGTTTACAGTTGACGGTTCACAGTTCACAGCCGGCGCGGCCGGCAACGTCGCAGCACTGGCAGCGTCAGCTTGAGTGTTTGGCGCGTTCGGAATCCTGGAGCGAGCCGATCGTCTCGGCGCTGCGGCCGTAGATGTCGGGGACGGGCCAGCTGTTGAGGCCGGCATACGTGTCGATCTGGCTGCGGTGGTGGATGTCGTGCTCGACCATCATCATGAGGACGCGCCACCCGGAGAGTGCGCCGGCAGAGTCGATCATGGCGACCTTGCGGTTCAACCACTCGTCGGGAGTGCCTTCCAGCGTGCCCCGCAGGAGGTAGGCGCTTTCGTCGAGGGCAGGCAGCCAGAGGTCTCGGTTGCTGACGTCGGGCGGAGACGGGCTGATCCAGCCCTCGCCACGGTAGGCGTTGGCGAAGTAGAGGCGGGATCCCGCCATATGGCCGACGAGCGTCTTGATGCTCCAAGCGTGCTCGCCCTCACCGCGTGCGGGCGCCCAACCGTCGGCAGCGGGCGGGAGCGCGCCCACGTCGCGCATCGCACGGCGGTGCACGGCGTCGAAGTAGCGGAGGAAGGAGTCGATGGAGGTGATCATGGTCGCTGGCCGCTACAGGTCTTTCACTGGGTCGGGCAACTCGCCCTCGCGGGCGGCGTCGATCATCTCGCGCGCGCCGTCGGGGAGGTCCATACCGTATTCGTCGAACTTGTTCTCTACCCAGCGGCCGATCTGGCGGGGATCTCGGTATTCCTCGGCCGAACGAGGAGGAGTGCCAAAGTCCGACTTCACGGAGGACGCGCCGCGGCCCACCGCAAAGCGCGAGAGGGCGCGCGCCGTTTTTCCGCCGCAATGCTGGCACGGGGGAGGCTTCTCCGCATCGGCGCTGCGGAAGAACTGCGACGTCAGGCGGCTGCAGGCCTTGCACTTGTACTCGTAGATGGGCATCGGTTGAAGTTTACAGTGGGCGGCGGACAGTTCACAGAGCCCTGCACCGGCGGCAGGTGCTCAGAAGTCGTCACCGAAGTCGTCTGCGCCCATGCCGCCTTCCGCGTCAGCCATGACGGCTTCGGGGTCTTCGCCGGCCTCGAGGCGGGAGATCATGTCGCCGGTTTCGGGGTCCATGTCCTCGCCGGCCTCTTCGGACATCTGGCGCATGAGGCGCGCCATCTGGCGGGGGTCGTTCTCGTCGAGATCGGCGAAGGAGGACTCGTCGTCGAAGTTCACCGCGGCGGGGTGGACGGCGAACTTCGACATGAGCCTGGAGAGCTTCTTCCCGCCACAGTGCTCGCAGGCCGCGGTCACGGGCGACGATACGCTGCGGACGAAGACGGACGTGCGCTTGCGGCAGTCGAGGCAGCCGTACTCGTAGATGGGCATGGGGTGAGTTTACAGTTCGTGGTGCGTAGTTCGTAGTTGAGTTCAGCGACGGTCGGGGCGGACGGCGTCTTCGATGTGGTCGATGGTGCGGAGCGTGCCGTCCTGATCCAGCTCGATCGCTACGACGTCGATGCGCAGCGGCATGAGCTCGTACTCGGGGTGCGCCGCGAGGTAGTGCTGGACGGCGTTCAGCAGCTTCCGCTGCTTGCCGCGGGTGACGGACATCGCGGCCATACCGTCATAGGCCCCGCGCCGCGTGCGGACCTCGACGAAGACGGCTTGCTCGCCGTCGATGGCGACGATGTCGATCTCGGTCTCGCGCGTGCGGAAGTTACGGTCTACGATGCGGTAGCCCTTCGCCTCCAGATGCGCAGCCGCTGTGCGCTCGCCGAAGCCGCCGAGGTGCTGGCGTTCGTCAGGCAAGCGCGGGCTCCAGATCCTGCTCCAGATCCGGCCGCGGCTCCGGCTCGACCGCCAGTCCCCGCACATCGACGAAGATTCCGCGCGCGGCGAGGGCCGCCCGTACCGGGGCGAAGAGGCGGCGGTGGATGGTGCAGGGGCCGTGCTCATCGAGGGCGCGCTTGTGGCCGGGTGTCGCGTACCCGCGATTGGAGTCGAAGCCGTACATTGGGAAGCGTTCATGCTGCTCGGTCATCATCGCGTCGCGCGCCACCTTGGCCACGATGGCCGACGCCGCGATTGACGCCACCAGCGCGTCGCCGTGGATGATGGAGCGGTGGCGGTACTCCGGCAGCGACATCGCGTCGATGAGGAGCATGTCCGGCCGCAACGGCAGCGCCTCGACGGCGCGGCGCATCGCGTGCAGGCGGGCAGCGGTCAGGCCGTACTCGTCGATGAACTCGTGCGATGCGACGCCGACGCCCCAGGCGCACTCGCCGCGAATGAGCGCACCCAGGCGGACGCGCTCGGGCTCGGGGAGCATCTTGCTGTCGCGAAGGTCGGACCACCAGGACCGCGGGCGGCCCGGATCGAGGATGACGGCGCCGGCGACCACGGGCCCCGCCAGCGGGCCGCAACCGGCCTCATCGACACCGGCGACGAGGCGCAGTCCCTGCTTCCATGCACGGATCTCTGCGTTCAGCGTGGGCGCCGCGCGGAACAGGCCCATCGGGCGGATGCTATCGCAGTACGTTCCGGCGTGTAAAGCGGCGCGTTATGCGACGCGTTATGTCGGAGGAATCATGAGGTCGCGTCGTTGAGGGGCAGCAGGTAGAACAAGGCGAGCGCGCCGTACAGCCCGACGCTGATCCAGGGAGTCACAAACGCAAGCGGGAGGCCGGCAGCGTAGAGGAGCGGGCCCGGCAGATAGCGGCGCGTGCGGCTGCGGATCCGCACTTCGCTCACGTGATCATCGATGAGATTGCGGTGCGTGGCGACCCAGAGCCAGAGCGCGTTGGCCGCGATCGCGGTGATGGTGAAGGTCGCACCGAAGAGAAGCACTGCCTCTAGCATCTGGTCCTGCTGGCGCATGTACTCGGCGAGGACGGCTGTCGGGAACGGAATGAAGGCGATGCACAGGAGCCAGAGCAGGTTGAGCACGGTCAGGACGTGGTCCGTGCGGTAAATGTCCTTGAACATCTGGTGGTGGTTCGCCCACATGACGCCGATGGTTGTGAAACTAACGGCGTAGCCGAAGTACGACGGCCACAGCTCGAGGAGCGCCTCGCCCAGCCCCTCGCCAGCGACCGGATGGGGCACGCCGATCTCTATGATGAGCAGCGTCATCGCGATGGCGAACACGCCGTCGCTGAGGGCCTCCAGGCGCGTGGTGTCGGCGTGGTAGTCGACTTCGTGCATCGATGCATCAGGCTAACAGGCCGGCGCCGCAGCGGCTGACCGGCGTCTGGGCTATCGTTTCGCCGATCAGGAGCCTAGCAGGAGGACCGCCATGCCAATCGTCCGGGTCGAGATGTTTTCGGGGCGCACGCACGCGCAGAAGCAGGAGCTGGCGCGCGCCATCACGGAGGCGGTGGCGAACATCGCCCACACGACCCCGGAAGCCACGATCGTCCTCTTCCAGGACGTCGCCCGCGAGGACTGGGCCCAGGGCGGCAAGCTGGCCTCGGACGACGAGTGAACTGGACTCTAGGGGTTACCCCGATGGGTCGTTGTCCAGCGGCGACTGATACTGACAGAGTCGCCGCGGCTTGCCGATGATCGGCAAGGAGACCGTACGCGTACTACCCGGTGAAAGGGCGGTTGCCGGCGGCGGTCGTCGCAGAAGCCGTCAATACCAGTCCGGAAGGCGAAACGTCGCGAATCCGTGCTCTGTTATACTCAGGGGCACGCGCGCCCCGACCGCCTCAGGGCCACCGCGGGAAAAAGGCTAAGGTACATCCATGAGTTCACGCTGGCTGCGCAACAGCTTCATTTACCTGCTCATCCTCGTCGCCGTCGTGGCGATCGTGTTTTCGTTCTTCCGCAAGGGTGACAGCGCCAAGAGCGTACCCATCAGCGAAGTAATCGCGTGGGGACGGGATGGCCAGTTGCAGGAAATCACCGTCAACGGTCAGAAGATCGAGGCCAAGAAGGGAAGCGACGACCCGCAGAAATACACCTCGCGCATCGGCAAGAACACCGAGATCGAG
>JACRBR010000146.1 GCA_016213125.1 Chloroflexota bacterium
CCCGGTGCCCATGCACCTCCGCAACGCCGTCACGGGCCTCATGAAGCAGATGGGCTACGGCAGCGGATACAAGTATGCCCATGACTACGAGGGAGGTGTCGTCGAACAGCAGCACCTGCCCGATCGCATCGCCGGCCACCGCTACTACCAGCCCCGCGACCTCGGCTGGGAAGGCCGCCGTAAGCGCGAAAAGAACTCGCCTCCTGACACGCCATAGGTATTGACAACTGCCGGAAAGAAGCGTAACCTCGGGCTTACATGTAACGAGGAGGTTACGCAATGTCGCCGCGAGCCGTCACAGAGATCGGCCCCCTGTCCGTCCGGCGAGCGATTCTGGTGCATGCCACGCCACAACGCGTCTGGAAGGAGTTCGAGTCCTTCGAACGCATGGCCGCCTGGTGGGGCACCGGGCACACGCTCGAGATCTACGAGCCACGCGAGGGTGGGCGCATCGAGATGTCGGTCGACGTTGACGGCGAGATGCGCCGCTTCGGGGGCGCCATCCTCGTGTTCGATCCAGGCAATGAGTTGACGTTCGAGGACAACTGGGTTCCCCAGCGCGAGTGGCCCATGCCGGTGTTCATCACACTCCGGCTGACACCCCACCACGGCGGGACCCTCGTGGAGCTGCTTGTCCACGGCTTCGAGCGATTCGGCGAGCGTGCCGCCGAACGCCACCGTGGTCTCGAAACGGGCTGGTCCATTCGTCAGCTCGCGCGGCTCGCCGCCATCATTGAATCATGATCCGATCGAGTCCCGGACCATCCATCGAGGCCTTGCATGCCATCATCGAATCCTGAAACCGTCAGCGAGGCCCTCGTCTTCGAGGCCCTCGCCGATGCCACACGTCGCCGCGTCCTCGAGTTGCTTCGGACGTGCGACACGATGACGGCGGGCGAGATTGCCGCGGCGTTCCCCGGCATCAGCCGCCCGGCCGTGTCACGGCACCTCCGCATCCTGCGAGACGCCGGCCTAGTGCGCGCGCGAGAATCGGGCCGCGAATGGCACTACCGGCTGGACCCCGGGCCGCTGCGCGCAATGCAGGACGAGTGGCTCTCCACGTTCGCGCCGATCGGCCAGACGTCGCTCCGGCGCCTCAAACAGCGTGCCGAGTCCGAAACGAAGGAACGCCGCGGAACCAGGCGCGAGACTCCGGCGTCTCAACGAAAACGAATCGCTCGCCGCTGAGACAAACGCTGTGCCGCAGATGGCGCTCGATGAAACCGCCACGGATCTGACATCTACCCCCGATCCGCGGTGTCGATTGCATCCAGCGGCGTTCGTTGTTCCATGGACGACCCGCGCCCCGTATCCTGACGCCAACTGGCAGGAGCATCTTCCCTTTCGAAAGCCGCTCCTGATACCCTGCGCCGCACTGACCCGCGCCGCATCATTGACGACGATCACCCCCATGGAAGGAGCGCCATGTCGACCGTTAAACTGCTCGTCGGTACCCGCAAAGCCGCCTTCATCTACACCTCTGACGCCAAACGCGAGCGTTGGGATGTCTCCCAGCCGATCTACACCGGATGGTCCATCTACAACATGGCCGCCGATACGCGAGGCGACCATTCCCGTCTCTACGCGGCCGCGAACCACTGGGCGTGGGGCCCGTCCGTTGCAAAGAGCGAGGATCTGGGAAAGACGTGGGACTACCGCAGCACCGGTCTCGCATTCCCGCAAGACATGAATCAGGCGATCCAGAACGTTTGGACGCTCTCGCCAGGGCACCCTTCTGAGCCTGGCGTTGTGTATGCGGGGACGCAGCCGGCGGGCCTGTTCCGCAGCGAGGACGGGGGCCACACGTGGGCGCCCGTCGATGGCCTGAACCGCCACGAGAGTCAGCCCGGCTGGTCGATGAGCGGCGGGGGCGCCTCCACGGTCAACTCCATCGAGATCGACCCGCGCGATAAGAACCACATGTTCATCTCGATCAGCACGGGCGGCGCGTTCGTCACGAAGGACGGCGGCAAGACCTGGACAATGTTCGCCCAGAACCTGATCGCCCGGGACAAGCGGACGGTCGAGTGGATGGGCGAGATGGTGAAGGCGTTCCCGGACCAGCCGCCGCCGGAGGGCGTCGACCCGCTGGCTGTGCAGGAGATGCACAAGATGCGCATGTCGCCCGCGAACCCTGACCGGCTATGGACGCAGACGCACACCGGAGTCTTTCGCTCGGACGATGCAGGTGCGAACTGGCAGGACGTCACGGCGGGGCTGCCGTCGTTCCATGGCTTTCCGATTGGCGTCGGGCATTCGCCGGATACAGCGTACGTCGTGCCCATCGCGTACGCGGAGTTCTACGACAACTTCCGCGTGTGCGACGGTCAGTTCGCCGTTTGGCGCACGCGCGACGGTGGCAAGACGTGGCAGGGCCTGACGAAGGGCCTGCCGGGACCGAACGATTACCAGAGCGTATATCGAGAGGCGCTGCACACCGACGGCCTGGATCCGGACGGCGTCTACGTCGGTACCACGAACGGCGCGGTGTACGCATCGGTTGACGGTGGGGACAGCTGGCAGCGCCTGCCGGGCACGCTCCCGCCCATCCTCTCGGTCACCGCCGCGGTGATCGACTGAGGGCGGCGCCGGGCAGCGACCTGCTACGCTGACTGCACATGCCCAAACCCCACACGACCGCCCGCAAGATGACGCACAGCACAGCGCCCGAGCGTGAGCGCGCCTACCTCGTCGGCGTCCAGCGCACCGACGATCGCGACCGGTGGCGCGGCGATGCCTCTCTCGAGGAGTTGTCGCTGCTGGCGGAAACCGCCGGCGCTGATGTCGTCGGCAGGAGCCTCCAGCGCCTCGACTCCCCGAACCCCGCCACCTACATCGGCAAGGGCAAGCTCGACGAGATCGTGAAGCTCCGAAGCCGCTCCGCCGACGACGGTGGCGGCTACACCATGGTCCTCTTCGACGATGAGCTTTCGCCTTCGCAGCAACAGACACTCGAGAAGGCGCTCGACGTGAAGGTGCTCGACCGCACCGCCCTCATCCTCGACATCTTCGCCATGCGCGCCCGCACGAAGGAGGGCCGCTTGCAGGTCGACCTCGCCCAGACCGAGTACCTGCTCCCCCGCCTCAAAGGGCAATGGTCCCACCTCGAGCGCCTCAGCGGCGCCAGCGGTGCTCCCGGCGCGATCGGCGTCCGCGGTCCCGGTGAGACCCAGATCGAGACCGACCGCCGCCTCGCCCGCAACAAGATCACCCACCTCAAGAAGCAGATCGAGGAGGTGCGCAAGCAGCGCTCCCTCTACCGCCGCCGCCGCGAGCGCGAGGGCATCCCCGTTGTCGCCCTCGTCGGCTACACCAACGCCGGCAAGAGCACCCTCATGCGCGCGCTGACTCGTGACACCGACGTGTACGTGGAGAACAAGCTCTTCGCTACTCTCGATCCGCTGACGCGCCGCGTGTACCTCGACGAGACGCACCCCGCGCTGCTCACCGACACCGTGGGCTTCATCCAGAAGCTGCCGACACAGCTCGTCGCGGCCTTCCGCGCCACACTCGAGGAACTCACCGATGCGACGCTGCTGCTGCACGTCGTCGACATCACCCACCCCGACGCCGCACACCAGTCGCAGACTGTCGAGAACACGCTGCGCGAGCTCGGCCTCGCCGGCAAGCCCACCATAACCGTCCTCAACAAGGTCGACCAGATCCCCGATGCCGACGGCCGCCTGCCTCGCTCGCTCGAGGAGCTGCAATCGTTCCAGTCCTCGCTCACCGAGAACCTTCCTGACGCCGTCCTCATCTCTGCCGATCGCGCCTGGGGCCTCGACCTGCTGCGCCAGCGCATCGTCCAGTCCCTGGACCTCGCCGCCGTCCCCGTGTGACTTCACCACGCTGCATGCTGCCGACAGTGTGGCGGGGGCTTTTCAGCCCGCGCGCGGCGTCGGTGGAGATCAGAACGGCGCGGCGCATGTTTTGGAGAACGTCGTCATTCCTGGCATTCCGATCCGATGACGGATTTGTAGAAGGTGCCCCCGAGCGCACCGTCGCTGAACGTCAGGCTGATCATGCAAAGCTTGAATCCCGCCACGCGGTCGGCGGGACGTTCGACCTCCACGGCCGGGTATGCGCTGTTAGCGACAATATGTAGGGATCCTGCGGGCACGGGAAGCGGCACTGGTTCACTCCGAAGGGTGCCCTCAATCGCACCGTCGCACTGCTTTCGGCACACCTTCTGATAGCGGGGCGATGAGTCTTGGTACTCCCCAGAGAATTCGGCGATTACGTTCTTGCAGCCCGGTGCGGAGTACTCGATCGTAACTGCTACTTCTTCGCCGGGCAGGAAGGTATGCCCGACCTGCTCCAGGACATAACGGATATCGATGTCGCGCGCGCATCCGATGGCAATGATCGGCGTCGGGGTCAGTGCTTCTACCTGGCCCAGCGCATATGTTGGTGCTCCGACAGGGGGTGTCACGTCGCTGGCCACGGAGTTGTAGCCCGAGAACCGAATGTCTATCTCGAATTCGGTGCTGTTCGTGCCCGTGAAGGTGATCTGTTCGAAGCGTTGGGTCTTTCGATCGATACGAATATCAACGTCACGCACGAGATAGGCGGTGAGATTGAGGGCCCCCACCCATTCGACGATCCGCACCAGGTAGCTATTGAGGCCGACCGAGCCCATTCCAGCAGTGAACTCAATCTCCTTGTCGGAAGCCCTGAGTATCCTCTCGTCGACAATCGATTGGCGCAGCTGAGCTAGATCCAGCAGGCCGCCGGAGTATTCGCGGATGTTCTCGAAGCCGAGCAGATCTTGCAGGTTGAACCAGTCGCCACCAATCTCACGGAAGATGATCCCGTCCTCAACAATGAAGTCCCCGGTCTCTCCTGAACCCCAGACGATTCCGGTTAGTGATCCCGGAGCGACGTAATCAGTCTGTGCGTAGACTTCGAGACCGGGCTCCGAGGTATCTCCGAGCCTGATCCTCACCGCCGCCACCACAGAGTCGGCGTCCGCAAGATTCTCAGCCGCCCGCTGTAGGAGGCTGAACACCTCGGACGAGTTAGGCGTGGGCTCGGGATCCCTGGCCGCGCTGCCCAGGCACCCAACAACCAGGAACCCAAGGACAGTGAGTGCGAGCCCTCGCGCGAGCAACTGAGCGACCAGCATGGGGCGGATTATCTCATACGCCCCGCTTGTCCACCCGCACCGGCTGGCCTACCATAGTGAAACAACGCACAATCGGCCGCCGGAGCAGCGCATGCCCGACAACGAAGCCACCCTCGAGATCGCCCACCTCGTCCGCGACTTCAAGCCCGCCGACGGCGACCTCATGGGCGCCCTCCACGCGGTCCAGCACCACTACGGCTACGTCCCCAAGATCGCCATGAAGGTCGTCGCCCGCCAACTCCGCCTCAGCGAGGCGAAGGTGTACGGCGCCGCCACCTTCTACTCCGAATTCCGTCTCACCCCGCCACCCGAGACGTTGATCAGCTGGTGTAGCGGCCCCACCTGCCGCCTCAAGGGCGGCGACCGCATACGCCAGGCCCTCGAGACCGAGCTTGGTATCGGCATGGGACAGAACACGCCCGACAACAAGCTCGGCCTGCACTTCGGCCAGTGCAACGGCACCTGCGAGCACGCTGCCCAGCTCTGGGTCGACGGCAAAGTCACCGGCCCCCTCACGGCCGCCGACGCCGTGAGGCTGGTCCGCAACCTGAAGGACTCATAACGACCTCCCCCTCTCCACGTTGTGGAGAGGGGACCGGGGGGTGAGGTGCGGTGATAGCACCAATTCCCGAACGAGAGGACTGATGCCAACCTTCGAAGAGCTACGCCAGCAGGGACAAGCCGCCTGGGCCGCTGTCGAAAAGCCCGAGCGGCCCCGCTTCGTCGTCTCCATCAACACCTCGTCGATCGCGGCAGGCGCACGCGAGACCTACGCCGCACTCGAGAAGCTCGCGCCGTCGCTCGGCTTCGACCTCATGCAAACCGGCGACGACGGCATCACCTGGGCCGAGCCCATCGTCCAGGTCCGCAAGCCCGACGGCCAGCACGTCCTTTACGGCAATGTCACCGCCGACAGGACCGAGGCATTCGCCGCCGCCGCGGTGAAGGGCGTCGCACAGGACCACGCCGTCGGCGTCATCCACGGTTCGGCCGAAGGCGTGCCGATGCTCTGGGACCTTGACTGGGCGAAGATGCAGGTCCGCTGGCTCATGTACAACTGCGGCGTCATCGACCCCGAGAGCATCGACCACTACATCGGCCGAGGCGGCTACCAGCAGTTCATCGATGCCGCGCAGATGTCCCGCGACGACTTGATCAACATCGTCAAAGGCTCGACGCTGCGCGGCCACTCCGGCTCGTTCTTCTCCACCGGCACCAAGTGGCAGTTCCTGAAGGACGCGGCCACTGAGCCGAAGTACCTCGTCTGCAACGCCGACGAGGGCGACCCCGGCGGCTGGGTGAACCGGGTCGTCATGGAGAGTGACCCTCACATGCTCATCGAGGGCCTCCTCATCGGCGCCTACGCTACCGGCGCCACCTGGGGCTGGATCTACCTGCGCGAGGAGTACCCCCTCGCCTACGAGCGCCTCAACAACGCCATCGCCGCCTGCCGCGAGCGCGGCATCCTCGGCGAGGACGCGCTCGGCACCGGCGTGAAGTTCGACTGCGAGGTCGTCCGCGGCGCCGGCGCCTACGTCTGCGGCGACGAGACCGGCCTCATCTCCAGCATTAACGACGAGCGCGGCATGCCCCGTATCAAGCCGCCCTTCCCCGCCCAGTCCGGCGTCCTTGGCAAGCCCACCAACGTCAACAACGTCGAGACCTACGCCTGCGTCACCACGCTCCTGCGCGTCGGCGCCGAGACGTTCAGCAGCGTCGGCACGGAGGCCAATCGCGGCACGAAGATGTTCACTCTCTCCGGCGCCTGCGAGAAGACCGGCTGCATCGAAGTCCCCTTCGGGATCAAGGTCAACGAACTCCTCGCCGGCATCGGAGGCATCGCCAACGGCAGGCAGTTCAAGGCACTCCAGCAGGGCGGCCCGCTCTCCGGCCTTCTACCTGCAAGCATCGCCGGCGACCTCGCGCTCGAGCCCGAGCCGTTCCGCGCCCTCGGCGTCGGCATGGGCGGCGGCGGGCTGATCTTTCTCGATGACACCCACTGCGTCGTCGACCTGAATGTCATGGTGGCCCACTTCGTCGAGGACGAGTCCTGCGCCCGTTGCACCACCTGCCGCATCGGCAACCAGCGCATGGTCGAGATCTTCGAGCGCACCGCTCGCGGCGAAGGCCGCGAGGAGGACGAAGGCCGCCTTACGCAGCTCTTCGCCTCGATGGTGTTCTCCAACTGCCTGCACGGCGCGCTCTCGCCCACCATCGCCCGCAACACGCTCCAGTACTTCCGCGAAGAGTACGACGCGCACCTGCACGAGCATCGCTGCCCCGCGAAGGTTTGCCAGGGCCTCATCAAGTACGTGGTTGTCGGCAACTCGCCCGCGCTGGCCGAGGCCGCGAAGATCTGCCCCGACCACATCGCCGCCTCAGGCCCCCAGCCCGATACCGACGGCCGTTGCTCCCGCGGCGGCGCCTGCTGCGACGTCGCCCCCGGCGACATCGCCGTTGAGGACCGCTACACCGACATCGTCCCGCTCCGCGTCATCGCCCCCGCCGACGTCGCCCGCTCCGGCTAGCTAACTGACATCCTGGGGAAGCCCCTTGTGCTCTACCCGGATGCGCCCGCCCGACGCCCGACGACCGATCAAACTTAATCCGTAAACAGAATCGTGAAGTACTTCATCCCCGTCGCGTCCACCGCCAGCGCGATCCCCGCGTCCGTGTAGTTCGGGTTTACGATGTTCGCGTGGTGCGAAGGGCTGTCCCACAACGCCTGTTCGGCGACTGACGCGGCCTGGTCGTCCGGATAGTTGTTCTTCGCCAGGTTCTCGCCCGCCCAGCCGTAAGGCACACCATAGTCGTCCATCAGTGCGAACACGTTCTTCCCTGTGATCGGGCTCGTGTGCGCGAAGTAGTTGTACTCCGCCATCTCCCGCGACCGCATCTGCGCGATCGCGTTCAGGTACCCGTTCTCCCGAAGCGGTGGCAGTCCCACGCTCGCGCGCCGTGCGTTCGTCCCGTCGAACAGCGCGCGGGAATACCCGTCCATTCCCGCCGGCGATAGGCCGCCGCTCGCCACGGGCGGAGGTGGTGGGACCGGTGTCGCGGTCGGGGGCGGAGGCGGCGGCGGAAGCGCGGGCTGAGCCGTCGCCGTAGGTGGCACGGGCGTGTTCGTGGGTGGCACCGGTGTGCTGGTGCTCGTCGCCGTGGCCGTGGGCGTGGGCGTGGGCGTGTACGTCACTGTTTCGGTGGCGGTAGCTGATGCGGTAGACGTGCCCGTTGCTGTAGCCGTCGCAGGCGTGGCGCCGCCGCCGGCCCCGGCTCCCGTCGCGGCCGATAGCACGAACAACCCCGCGATTGACGCGAACAGCACCGTTGCCCAGGCCGCCACGCGCTCGTGCGTCCGCAGGCCCGCGAGCGCGTACTCGGTGATACTCGAAGTGTTCTCCTGGGTCGTCATCGCCCGCCTGTCCAGCATCCCTAGGGGACTCCCTGATATGTCCCCTAGGGATGCTCGGCAGGCGCGGCGGACCCCTTAAGGGCTTCAGGTCCAGGCCACACGGCGGAGCCCGGTTCTGTGACCTTGCTGCAAGCTCCCTGCCATGCTCAGCCAGGCGGCAGCCGGTCGCGGATAGGTGCCTGCACCCCCGAACCGCGTCTCGATGTGCGCGCGATTGCCCGCGCGATGGGCCCCTGTTACGATCCGGTGGATGGGTCGCTTCCGCGGCCCTTTGTCATGTACAGCGCGAGCCGCGACAGGACGCACACGTCGTGGGCGCGCACTCCAGGGGGACTCAAGACGCCATGCCGGAAGGCAGCTTCGCCGCGCTCGACTTCATGTTTCACCCACGGTCGCTCGCCGTCGTCGGGGCCTCCACGCACGAAGGCCCGGGCTCGTTCGTCAGCGCGACGAAGGAGATGGGCTTCAAGGGTGAGCTGTATCCCGTGAATCCCAAGGCCGAGGAGATCCAGGGGCTCAAGTGCTATCCAAGCCTCTCCGCCATTCCGGGCCACGTCGATCACGTGATCTCGTCGATCCCCCTCCGCTTCGTCGAAGCGCTCATGGAAGAGTGCGTCGCGAAGAAGGTGAAGGTCGTCCACTTCTTCACCGCGGGCTTCAGCGAAACGGGCGATGAAGATGCCGCCGCGCTCGAACGCCGGGTCCTGGCGCTTGCGAAGGGCGCTGGCATCCGCGTCATTGGCCCCAACTGCATGGGCCTCTACGTCCCCGCCTCGGGGCTGTCCTTCATGCCGGGCCTCCCGACCGAGCCCGGCTCCGTCGCCATGCTCTCGCAGAGCGGCGCCAACGCCGGCGAGTTCAGCCGCACCGCATCGGCGCGCGGCCTGCGCTACAGCAAGGTCGTCAGCTACGGCAACGGCACCGATATCCGCGAGTCAGAGCTGCTGGAGTACGCCGCCGAAGACGCCGACACTGCGGTGATCGCCAGCTACATCGAGGGCATCACCGATGGCGCCCATTTCATGCGCGCGCTCCGAAAAGCCGCCGCCGCCAAGCCCGTCGTCATCCTGAAGGGCGGCCGCACCGAGGCAGGCTCGCGCGCGACGGCCTCGCACACGGGAAGCCTCGCCGGCTCGCTGCAGATCTTCGACGCCGCAGTGCGCCAGGCCGGCGCCGTCCGCGTCGACCGCATGGAGGAGCTGGTCGACCAGGTGGTCGCCTTCCGCTTCCTCGGTTCCCTCCCCGGGCCGCGCGCCGGCATCGTCGGCGGTGGCGGCGGCTACAGCGTCCTCGCCTCCGACGAGATCGGCGCCTCTGGCCTCGAGATGCCCGCGCTCCCCGCCGACATCCAGCAG